>NZ_JBHTLD010000188.1:0-9696 GCF_042678745.1 Pontibacter rugosus
GTAAATAAGAATGATAAAAGCCAAAAGCTTTATTACATCAACGCTATTTGCAAAACTCAATTCTCACATACTTCACACGAGTTAAAATAGACCCTTCTTCTGCTTTCAATTTTAGTATCTGCTACAATATCAGCAAATGTTATACGCCCGAAACCTTTCTGTTCTTTTGCTTCAAGAGGTAAATTAGCAACATCATTATTTGTAAATAGCACAGATAAACGATATTTACCCTGTTGTTCCCACTCCCTACTTAAATAACGAAGGTGCGAGTCATCAGTTGTCTTCCTCAAAAATTTTCCATATCTGTCAGTAAAAATCTCCAGAAGTTCCAGAGTTTCAGGTAAATTTAGATACAGGAATATATGAGAAACTTTACCGTCCAATGCTAAGTAATGAACACTATCGATGCTTATACCTTTGTACTGCAGCAATTGATCCTTCAGCTTAAGAACTTGGCCTCCATATAAGTTATCTCCTACATACATAAAATCATCAGCTCTGTCTGACACATTCATACCTATGGGTATTCCCATAAAGCCCTCCCCGATCTTTTCTTGGGCCACAACACATATTTGACTTATGAAGAATAGCAACATGAATAACAACAATTTCTTCATTATATAGCTGCTACTGCTTTGCTTAATTAAGTCTAATATTGTTTACCCATTCCGCCTCACAGTACTCACAAAGGCATCTCGCATGTCATTGAAGCGGTTCATGGCTGCTTCTAAAAAAACTTCGTCCAGCAGCTCTTTAGCGCCGGCATCGCCCATCACGTCTGTCTCTCCTATCTTATAGGTTTGTTCAAAGTCTCCTTTTTCCAATTTAATCAGGTACTTACCGTTCCAGCTCAGGAGGGTCACTTTCATGTTAGGGTTTGGGATGTCTGCTACTACTCTCATTACTCTTGGTGCTAGATTTGTGAATGTTTAGGTTAAGCAAGTACGTTTTATACCTGCTAAATGATAGATTAATATTGCTGTCTCTTTGGATAGGACCGTTACAACTATTTATACCTCTTCCTCTATCGCAATTCCCATCAACTGCATCAGTTTACTGGCGTTGAAGCTGCGGCATATGCCTGGGGTTAACTTATAATCAAACCTGATTTCATCGCCGATAATATCGCTGTTGAAGCTGTAGTTCTCAACGCTGCCGTTAAGCTCCTGCTCCATGGCACCTAGCTCCAAATCATGTGTAGAGATAAGCCCAGCTGCGTTGCGCTTGTGTAGTTGCCGTATTAACGACATCGCACCTAAATGGCGGTCGCGCGAGTTAGTGCCTTTCAGTATCTCATCAAGGAGGTAAAAAACAGGCTGCCCCACTTCTGTCATCTCTAGTAACACACGCAGCCGTTTCAGCTCTGCGTAGAATGAAGATGTATTCTCAGCCAGATTATCTGAAGTACGCATGGCGGTATAAACTTGCGCAGGGGCTAGTTCCATACTTGTCGCACAAGCGGGAGCACCCATCAGCGAAAGCACCATGTTTATACCTACGGTACGCAGGAAAGTTGTTTTACCCGACATGTTAGAACCAGTTATGACAATAGCATGCCCCGTGCCCTGCATGTAAAAATCGTTTGCTACAGGGCTAACAGAAAATATAAGCGGATGGGCAAGTGCAGAGGCCTTGTAAAGAAAAGGCTGCTCGCTTAACTGCGGCACCGCATAGTGCGGGTGCGCATGCTGAAAGGCTGCCATACTTGCTAATGCTTCCAGTTCTGCTAATACTTCTAATGTATGCTCCAGCTTCTCCAGGTGCTGCGCTTTCCACCTTTCCAGCCGATACATCCACACAAAGTCCCACATCAGGATGGTGTTTAAAAAGAAAGCCATCAACGTACTTAAGCGGTAAGAGAAAAAATCGATGATGCTGGCCAGCTTGCTCAGGCTAGTAGAAGCATTGATGCCATCGGATGTAAGCTCTTGGTGCAGGTGCTGAAGCCTGGGAGCCTTAAACTGCTCCTGCTCTACGTGCTGCAACTGCTTTGTAAAACTCTGCATGGCTTCGTAAATACCAATGCTTTTATCATAATACTCATCACGCTCTTTGGTAAAGCGATATGCCAACATAAACTGCACCAGCAAAAGGCCCACAGCAATCCAGCCGCTGATGCCACTTAGCCATGCCACAATGGCTGCTACAGTAAGTATAGGAAGTATAAAAACCAATGGCTTCAACCATGCGTGCTGCTGGTAAAAGGCTTTATCTTTAAACCAAAGTATAAAACTTTGGGCAGAGGTCTCTTCGTGCTTGTAGTGCATGGGTAGGGCAATAAAGCCCTGCAGCCACTCCAATTGGTCTGGAGCAGCAAGTTCTGCTACCGCTGCCTGCCGTTGCAACACTTCTTGTGGAGAAGCTGCCTGGCGGAACCACGTAGCCAATTTAGCCCTACCTATACTTGTAACAGACCGGTTCAGCAACTGAAACAACGAGTTCTGACCAAAAACATCAAGGTCCGAAGTATAAGGATGCAGGTCATCTACAAATTCTTTGCCCCCATCGAACTTGCTCAACTTACCTTCCAGTCGCTCAATTTCCTGCTCATTTACCAGGCGCTGCAGGCGCAACTGCTGATGCGAAAACTCCAGACGACTGTGCCAGCGCATGAGCAGCACAAACACAGCGTAGAATACAAGTATGGCAATGGCACCTGCGGCGTTATTACCATTCCTGAACAAATAAAAAGCGACAATGGCACCTACGACAAATACTGCCACACGCAACCACGAAATGGCGCTCGATTTAGAGGCGGCTTTCTTTTCCTGCTCTCCAAAAGCGGCAGCTCTGCTTTTATATAAACTCTCTCTAGCTTCGTTCACGTTATCTTTCTGCAATTTTATACTTGTTATAGAGTGATGATGGTGGCTATGCACTTTAGTTCAATCGCGATGGGGGTAGGCAGTTTATTTACCTCCACGGTGGTGCGGCAGGGCTGGTTATCTTTAAAATACTCGGCGTAGATGCGGTTATAAGCAGCAAAGTCATCCTGCATGTTTGTCAGGTAAACAGTTACATCAACCAGTTCTTCCCAACTAGAGCCGGCATCTTCCAGTATGTACCGTACATTTCTGAAAACGGAGTGGCATTGGGTTTCTATATCATAGCTCACAATGTTTCCGTGCTCATCCAGCTCTACGCCTGGTATCTGTTTAGCACCTCGCTCACGAGGCCCCACACCTGACAGAAACAGAAGATTGCCCACACGCCGTGCATGCGGATACAGCCCCACTGGCTCCGGTGCTTTGCTAGAGTTTAAGTTTGCGTTCTCGTTTGCCATAACCAAATATACATCTAAATAAATATCGAATTAGGTCTACGCATAAAAACAGGAAGAGCCGACCAATGGCCAGCTCTTCTTTCACCTTAAACAAACTATTTTATCTCTATCCTTATCTTGTGAATTTCACATCCCCATATTTAGACACGATATTGACTGTGCCTTTAGGCGATGCGCCACCAAACTTGCCTTTATACTCTGCTGAAGTGTAGTCTTTTTCAAGGGACGTTATAGTCACCAGAGACTTATCTACATTGAAGTTTGCAAACTGCACATTCACGGCAAAGTTGAAAGCGGAGTTATCTTCGAAGTTTAAGTTAACCGGTGTAAAGCCGCTATCAAGCGAAACCTTGCGAATATTTTTGCTGATGTTGTCAATTTTGAAGGAGCCATACTTTACTTCCAGGTCAATGACCTCTTCTAAATTGCCAATTTTAAAGTCGCTATACTTGGATGTTCCCTGCAGGTTATTTGCTCCGTCTATTTTCATATTAGAAAAGGCAACCTGCATATTTCCGCCGCTTATATAAGTGCAGCTGCCTGAGCTATAAGCAATTTTTAAAGTGTTGCCTGTATTAGTAAGCCTATCGCATTTCAAGGAGCCATACTTAAGATCTATGTCAGCTTTACCTTTCATGGAAGCCAGGTAAATATCACCAAAGCTGTTTTTTATGGCAACTGCGTTTTCAGTAGGCATGTAAATGGTATAGTTAATCTCTACCCCTTTATTGTTGTTGCCATTGATACGCATTGGCTCACGCTTGGTCCGGAACGAGAATGTGTTGCCCTCCCGGTTTTCCAGCACCTTTATATTATCCAGTATCTCCTGAGCCTTAGCCTCGTTGCCGGCACGGGCAATAATGTCGACCTTCACCCTGATTTCATTTTTTTCCCAGGTGTTAACGTGTACTTTGCCCCATTCATTCTCAATGTTGAGTATGTCTTTGGAATTTACCTTAAAAGTTTTGTCAATTACCTTCCGCTTTTCAACATCATAGGCAGCGGCATCTCCTGTTTGATACACCATGGCCATCTCCTGGATGTCTTCCAACTGCTCTAAAGTTTCCATAGACCCAAGCGAAGCCAGGACTTTCAGTTCACTCAGGCTTTCAAGCCCTTCTAAGCTGCTAACCAGCTTGTCTAGCTTCAGCTCAGAAAAAACGCTCAGCCCAGAAAGGTTGATAGTAACGTCGGGACACGGCTCTTGCTTTTTATCCTGTGCAAGTACCAGCGTGGGTGCCAGTGCAAGCACTAGCGTATAGCGTAGAAAATTATACATTCGTCGCATCATCGGTTATAGGTTCTGAAGTAGGCTCTTGTTTCATTTGTTTAATACGCTGGAGTACTTCCAGCTGTCGGTTCAGCACTTTAATCCGTATCTGCAGATTCTGGATCAGGGCACCAACTATTTCGTCTGTATTCGGGTTTGTATAGAGCTGCTTTTTAAGCTCTGTGTAGCTTTTGTCTAAACGTGCCAGCTCCTGGTCTATCTCCTGTTGATCGTCCAGCCCCAGCACTTTTAGATCATAAGCACTTAACTCTGATTTTTTCTCCTCTATCTGACTAGCGTAGTAAGCTTCTACCTCTGGCAGTTCAGGGGCAATGGTGCTTATGTGTTGCGTAGCGGCAAGTGTATTGGCTGTATCAGGTACTTGCTGCTTCATTAGGAAGATGGTAAGGCCACAGCCCAGTAGCAGCACAACGGCCGCCGCTACACGCATAAAGAAAAAGTCTGCGCTAAAGCTGGCTCTATCGCCAAACTTTATGTTGATTACTTTTGCTTCTTTCTTCTGTTGTTCGGGCAACTCTTTGCATATCTCCTGCCAGAGCTCCTGCCGGGGTTCGAACACGTCGAACTCATCCCGGTTGTTCTGCACAAAGTCTTCTAATTTATCTTTCATGATATAAGTCTGTCATCCGTATTGTACTAAACTCTTGCCATCAGCTGTGGCTCTTTCATTATCTCAAGCAGCTTTTTCTTAGCCCTGCTATACTGCGACTTTGATGTAGACTCCGTTATGCTTAGTATTTCTCCTATTTCTGCATGGTCATATCCTTCCAATAAGTATAGTGTCAGCACAACCCGATATCCATCCGGTAGTTTTTGAATAGCCCGATGCACCTGCTCTAACTGCCACCCATCATCCTCATCGCATACTTCATCAGGCACATGAGCCACCAGCTTCTCTTCTAAGGGCACTAACTCTGAGCGCCTTTTACGAACTGCATTTATAGCAGCGTTTACTACTATTTTTTTAAGCCAGCTTCCAAAAGAGGCATCGCCTTTGTAGCTATGCATGTTCTTGAAAGCACTTATGAAAGCTTCCTGTAGCACATCTTCAGCCTCGGCATAATCATTGGTGATACGCATGCTCACGTTGAACATGGCTTTAGCATATAGCTTATACAGCTCATACTGCGCCTTATGATCACCGCTCTTGCAGCGCTCCACCACATGGTGATTCACATCCTGATAGCCAAGTTTCTCCAAAGTTTTCTGCTTGTTCTGTTAAGCCTGCTTTTAAGCTACATCATTCTTTCTTACCTCCTTGCCTCTCTCATTCTCTGCACTAAAGACAAGCGCGACAGCACGAGGTTGCATGAAGTTGCAAAATTTTTTCAGATCTTTTTCGTTAACCTGCTTTTCCACACTATCCACAGCTGCTTGTGGAAAAACAGCTCTAGCCGTATCTTCTTAATCTGATGAATGTTATACTACACCCTAGCAGATAACATAAGAAACAATTAGTACTCAGGAGTAGCTACAAGAGGATTAAATGCAATTCTGAACATTAGTTATCAACATATCCACATACCTTTTATTCACAATTGTGGATAAGTACAGAAAAGACGTACCGGAGCTGCTAAGAAGGAAGTGTAAAATGGGTAAAAGCACCGCCAACAGGGCATGAATGAGAAATAGATGTAAATGAACATGAGTTTACAGCGTGATTGCGGGTAAAATATGTATACTTAATCTATCTAATGACACAGCTATACTTTATGCACAGGTATAAAAAAAACGCCAGCTCCGTAAAGAGCTGGCGTTTTTTGACTCGTAAGAATTATGACCGGCAGGATTGGTATGAATAACTTCGGATAAATGCTTCGTGCATCTTGGATATCATCTATAATCCTGAAAATCCTGATCCTTAGTCCATGATATCAAACCGTATGCCTTGGGCTAATGGAAGCTCGCGGCTGTAGTTTATGGTATTGGTTTGGCGGCGCATATATACTCTCCAGGCATCAGAACCTGACTCACGGCCACCACCTGTATCTTTTTCACCACCAAAAGCACCACCTATCTCTGCTCCGGATGTACCGATGTTCACGTTGGCAATGCCGCAGTCGGAACCCCAGTGGCTCAGGAAGGCTTCTGTCTCTAACAGGTTTGTTGAGAAGATAGAAGATGATAAGCCTTGTCGAACGCCGTTCTGAAGTTCAATGGCATTTTCTACGTCACCTTTATACTTGATCAGGTACAGAATAGGAGCAAAAGTCTCTTCCTGCACCATCTCGTACTGGTTTTGGGCTTCTACAATGGCAGGTTTTACGTACGTGCCGGTTTCGTAGCCATCACCGCTCAATACTTCGCCGCCGGTTAGCAGGGTTCCGCCTTCCTGCTGTACATTCTCCAAGGCAGCTGTGAAGGCCTGTACAGCCTCTTTGTCGATCAATGGACCAACCAATGTGGTGCTATCCAGCGGGTGCCCGATAGGCAAGTTAGGATAGATTTTGAGCAAGCGTTCTTTTACCTGCTCATAGACATTCTCGTGGATGATAAGGCGGCGTGTAGATGTACAACGCTGTCCGCAGGTTCCAACAGCCCCAAATACGATGGCACGAAGCGCCATCTCAAGATCAGCATTCTCCGTTAATATGATAGCATTGTTACCACCTAACTCCAGCAACGACTTACCCAAACGAGCGCCTACAGCCTCTCCTACTTTTTTGCCCATACGCGTAGAACCTGTGGCAGAAACCAACGGTATACGCTTGTCGTGGCTCATCAGGCTACCGATTTCCGCATCTCCAATCACCAGGTTAAAGATACCTTCCGGCAGTTCATTCTCTGCCAATACTTCGCGCAGAATGTGCTGGCAGGCTATACCTGTTAAAGGTGTTTTCTCGGATGGTTTCCAAATAACCACATCTCCGCAAACAGCAGCCAGCATGGTGTTCCAGCTCCAAACAGCCACCGGAAAGTTAAAGGCAGAAATCACTCCTACAATACCTAGCGGATGATACTGCTCATACATACGGTGCTGCGGGCGTTCAGAGTGCATGGTATAGCCATGTAACTGACGTGACAAGCCTACTGCAAAATCACAGATATCGATCATCTCCTGCACTTCTCCCAGTCCTTCCTGATAGATTTTGCCCATTTCGTAGCTTACTAACTTACCCAGCGCTTCTTTGTGCTGGCGAAGTTTATCTCCTATCTGGCGAACAATCTCACCTCGTTTGGGTGAGGTTACTTTGCGCCAGCTCTTAAAAGCCTCCTGCGCCGTTTGCACTACTTTTTCATAGTCTTCGGGCGTAGCCATGCTCACAGTTGCGATTGTATTACCATCGGCCGGAGAAGTGATGGTACGCGTTTGACGGCCTTCCTGCCCTCCCCAAACCAAGCCGGTGCTATAGGCAGGGTTTGTCTCTTTTACACCCAACTGCTGTAATACATCGGTTATTTCTTTGGTCAGCGGAAGCGCATCTATCGTCTGTTTCATGCTTTTATTTATTAAGATTAAACACAAGGCTCTTATACAAAGCTAAAAAATAAAAAAGCTTCTGCAAGGTTGCAGAAGCTTTCTATACTTATATGTTATGGACTATTAACCTTTTCCTATTGGATAGTAGGCTTTCAGGCCATCTGGATACATACCTTCAATGTATACAACACCGCCATCAAAGTTCTTCAGGTATTTCTCTACATCTGATGGCTGATTTACCTCATACTTGTCAATACGGGTAATAATAAAACCATCTTTCATACCTGTCTCACGGAACTTGCTACTGCTGATGCCTGATATTTTAGCACCGCCGTCGATACCGAGTTTACTCATTTCCTGCTTTGATACAGGCTCAAAGTTCGCTCCTTCAAAGGTAATTGCCTTAGCGTTACTGCGCTTCACCAGCTCTGTACTGTTGTTAAGATTACGCAGTGTTACGTTGGCAGACTTGTCTTTACCGTCGCGGATATAAGAAACCTTCACTTTATCACCAGGGCGGTAGCGGGCAATTTGCTCCAGTAACTGGGATGACTTACCAACGCGTACTTCGTTGATAGCTGTAATTACGTCTCCGGTTTTTAGGCCAGCTTCTTCGGCCCCGCTTTTCTCCTGCACCTGGGCAATATAAACACCATTAAGTGTTTTCAGCCCTTTTTCTTTGGCAAAAGTAGCGTCAATTTCCTGAATAGAAGCACCTAATAAGGCGCGCTGTACTTCTCCATACTTCAGCAAATCATCTACTACCTTGCTCACGATAGAAGAAGGAACAGCAAATGAGTAACCGGCAAAAGATCCTGTTTGAGAGGCTATAGCCGTATTGATTCCTACTAAGTCGCCATTCAGGTTTACAAGAGCACCACCAGAGTTACCTGGGTTTACGGCGGCATCCGTCTGAATAAAAGATTCAATGCTCATATCTTTGTTCGCACTGGTACGCAGGATGTTGATGTTACGCCCTTTGGCACTTACAATACCAGCGGTAACAGTAGAGGTAAGGTTCATAGGGTTACCTACAGCCAGCACCCACTCACCTACGCGCAGTTCATCAGAATTACCGTAGCGGATGGTAGGCAGTTTCTCGGCCTCAATCTTCAGCAGAGCAATATCTGTGGTTGGGTCCGTACCTACCAGCTTGGCTGTGTAGTTACGCTTATCGTCCAGCACCACTTCAATTTTATCTGCTTTATCAATTACGTGGTTGTTTGTAACGATGTACCCGTTAGAGGCCACGATCACACCTGAACCAGAGCCCATCTGTGGACCTCGCGGCACCTGCTGGCCAAAGCCATCGCCAAAGAACTCGCGCAGGAACGGATCCATTTGCCCGCTATAGCGGTCAGAACTACGCACGCTGTACTCCGTCATAACGTGTACAACTGCAGGTGTAGACACTTGAGCAGCATTCACAAAGTTCAGGCCCTCCGGCACTGCTACGTTACTGCTACGCATATCGCTTGTGTAGCGCACTGTTGGGTATTGCTGCTCGTCCTGCACATGCATTACATTACCGTCTTCCAGCAGCTTGTAGCTACCCACAGCCACACCACCGCCAACAACGGCCGAAAGCGCAACGCCAAGTATAAACTGTTTCGTTTTCATGTAGTTAGCTTTAATCTTTATTTTTATATCTAATATTATTGATTCCCTATATTCTAGTTTAGTAACGTTACAACTTTATAC
>NZ_JBHTLD010000189.1:0-9557 GCF_042678745.1 Pontibacter rugosus
ACAGTTTTTATTCTTTTCTGGGTGAGTATGAAGGTAACATGGTGCTTACAGCCGATATTACATTTAATGCACGAAGAGATAGTCTATCAAACCTTTATATAACCAATGGCACAACAGGCGGCACAGTAAAGATCGCAGAGAATGTCTTAGCTTATTTCGACAAATCGGCTGTCCAGGAACATGAAGGATACTTATACTATTTTAAAGATGACATAACGCTTGGTGCTGAACTGTGGCGCTATGATGGGAACAAATCATACTTGGTAGAAGATGTCATCCCTGGTACTGAAGGCGCAGTTAATCCTCGGTTTTTTGTTAAAAATGGTGCGTTATACTTTACTTCTTCAGCAACTAACGAGCCGAACGTTACGAAACTTTATAAGATTGCAAGCAGCGCATCTCACATTAAACTACTTAGCTACGCTGATTACAACGGCAATGAAATAAAAGAAGCAGATGAACCGATCATTACAAATACATCATACAAGATAAACGAACAGAATATATCGTTATTTACCAGCCAACATATAAATAATATAATGCTAGAAGACGGAAACTACACGCTTTCTGCCACTGCAAGTAAAGGTTGGATTTCAACCTCAAGCGCTATAGAGAAAACAATCAATCTGCCAGAAGATAATGGCAAGACATACTCTTTCGGCTTTAAACCTGAAAAGGAAGATACAAAAGTGGATGCCTCTCTCCTGTCTGATGCGACGCGCTGTGGTTTTCCAACACCCTACACCCTCTTTTATAGGAACACTGGTTTTACCAAGGCTAGCGGCACGATTAAGTTAAAGCCAGAAGCAAATTTCTCTTTTGAGTCAGCTTCACCAGCGCCTAACAGCATCAGTGGCGATACCCTTATCTGGCTGATTTCTGACCTCGATATAGGTATGAAAGGAAAAATCACCATCAACTTTACAATGCCTGGCGTTGAGAGTATGGGCGATACGCTAATTTCCAAACTGTACACAAGGTTCAAGGCGGTTAATAACAAAAGTACCGCCTCCGACTCGACAACACTACAACAGATACTGACCTGCTCCTACGACCCGAACGATATACAGGCAAACCCTGCAGGCTTGGGAGAAAAGCACCTCACATTGAAGAATAAGCCGCTGGAGTACCTCGTCCGCTTCCAGAACATGGGTACTGACAAAGCCTTTAATATTGTGGTGAAGAACGAGCTGCAGGAGGAGTTTGACCTGAGCACTTTTCAGGTCATTGGCAGTAGTCACGACATGTATACCAAAGTAGAAGACAACAAGCTAAGCTTCCATTTTGATAACATACAGTTGCCTTATGAGGAAGCAGATGAGCCAGGTAGCCATGGGTATATTTTGTATAGAATAAAACCCAAGGCAGGTCTGCCGGACAGCACTGTTTTAAACAACCAGGCGTTTATTTACTTCGACTATAATCCTGCTATTGAAACAAACGTTACTTTTAACACCTTAGTAGATAAATTGCCTGTAACTAAAACTGTACTTGCCACTAAAAACGATATAACAGCAGGCATAATGAAGGTATATCCCAATCCAGCCGATACATATTTAAACATTTCGTGGCCTGAAACTTCAGCTTCTGCAACTGCTTATTACCTAACCAACAGCAAAGGGCAGGTAGTCCTGAAATCTGATTCAAAGGCTGCTACAGTTCACCAATTGGATATTGCGCACTTACCGCAAGGTTTATACTTTCTTAAAGCCGTTAAAAGCGACAGCACCTTTGTTCGGAAAATAATAATCAGATAAGAATACACAAGAAAAAAGTAAGCCTCCTGCACTAGCACAAGATATTAACTTCCCTAAGGCAGGAGGCTTTAATTTTAAGTTCGGAATATGATGTATGTATTCGAATTGAATTTAGGATTTCTTCAGAAACATCGTCTTTAGAACTACCTTACTTTTCTGATTCTCTACTCTACTTTGCTCTCACTCCTTCCCTACTTCCTGTTAAAGAAGAACCGGTCATAGCCTATCAGCAAATCAGCCCGAGATCCTGGTGGCCTGTAATAAATTAGGATATCGTAACTATTATCTGTTTCAAAGTGGCTGCCTTCAAAATAGCTGGCATCTATGCCTCCGGCAGTTTGTAGCGCATAATAGTAGTTATAATACCCTTGCTTTAGCAGCATTCTACCTGTGTATACTTCGCGAGCTGGATCATACACTAACTTAGCCTCCTCTGTAGGCAACCAGTTATTTAACTCACCCTGAACATATACATCTCCCGGTGCCTTTTCAGTAGTCTTTAAGGCAAAATTGATCCAGGTATAGTCTCCATTTACATCTCCGTTACCATATTGCCTATTGCCGAAAATCCGTTTTCCATTAATATCCGGGTCCTGGCTATAAGCTTGTGTGGCACGGGCAGGCTCTGGAAATAAATTCACTTCAGCAGGGCTCTGTTGTAAGTTTATACTTTGCACACCTACCCCATTAAAGTTCAGGCTACGGGTATCGAACGCACGGAATTCGCTTAACCCTTTAAAAAGCTCTTTCGGCTCGAAGAATACATACTCCAGGCGCCGCTGTGCATCGTGCACATAAGTTGGGCGGGTAATTCTTTTGGCATTGTCCCAGCGGTAGTTTTGGCGTAGCACCGCCTTTACATCCATAGCGGGATTTACTAACTCGTAATCAGCATAAAATACATTAAACTCTATAGGCTGACGAGTTTCACGGCCTTGGGGGCCCAGTGCCGCTCCGAGCTTGCTTACAACCGTTATAAGCTCCTGGTACACCAGCAAGCGCTGCGACAGCAAAGGTCTTCCTCCTTCTTCCGACACCACTAGTAAATAATTGCCGCTTAGTTTTACGCGTGGTACCTGAAACGTATAATGCACATAAGGAACCCGCGTATTAACAGAGTTTTGTGCATCCGTTATGAAAAACTCGTTAAACTCATTTAGAAATTGCGTATCGTTAAGTGACGATGGAGACCAGTTAGCATCGCAGTGTATAAGTTTTGCCACCAAACGTGCCGGCGCTGCATTAAGCCTGTCAAACTCAAGAATGATGGGCGTTCTTTTATTTAAAGACACGATAGGAGGCTCTAGCACCTGCCCTTCTCCCCCTGTAGCAGCATAGGCCTGTACAGATTGTATGGTTTTATCATAAACATAATCTTCGTACCGCAATGCCGACTGGGCACTGCTGCCACTACTTTGCATCTGCTGTTCAACAGGGACACAGGCTACTAGGCCTGTTGCCAGTATGGCAGCCAGTAAATAAGTATGAATGGTTCTTTTAAGCATGTTTTGTTCAGTGATGGCACCTAAAGAGATGATAGGCGCTTGTCTTTGTTCAATCTTCGAATATACAAAAAGAAAACAGCAGCCCGATATGATCAAACTGCTGCACCTGTATGGAGGTCTTATAATTTGCCTACTGCAAGTATAAGCAGGCATTTATACTTATAAATGTAGCACCTTCCAATAGTTAAGGTGTATCAATCAACAAGCGATACTTATAAGTATTTATACTTAAAGCATGTGCAAACTTAAAGTCCTACAGTAGCATGTGTTCACCCTAACTTATATCGAGTGTAGTTTGCACAGTTATGCCCGCTTCTAATGTTTTCTGCACAGGGCATTTGCTGGAGATGAGTTCTAAGCGCTTTCGCTGATCAGGCGTAAGATCCCCAATTAAACGAAGGTTCTTCCAGATATGATCAAGTTTTGCTTGCGCGTCTTCACAGGCCACACAATCGTTGCGGTGCAGCCGCTCGTGCCGAAGGCTTACTTCTGCCCTTTCCAAGGGCCAACCCTTACGTTGGGCGTACATGTGCAGGGTTATCACTGTACAGGCTCCTAAGGCGGAGAGGATGTAGTCATAAGGGTCTGCTCCTATCTTTAAACCCTGAACCACGCCTGTTTCATCTATCGTCATTTTTTGCCCGCTTGCCTGAATGTTAGCAACATAGGGCGCGCTACTATCGGCACTTACGGTTACTAAACCGTCTGTCTCATTTATGCTCATCTTTCAGATATTAGTGGATGCTGCTATAGTATAAGGCAGAACGGGCAGAAAGTTATACTTCCGTAACAGGTATTAGAATCTAAGTATAAATGTTGTCCCCTGCCCGAGTTGCGATTGCACTGCAAGAGTGCCCTTATGCAGGTGCATCATTTGGCGCGATAAGCTCAAGCCTATTCCAGATCCGGATGGTTTCGTGGAGAAGAAAGGAATAAATATTTTAGTGACAGCCTCTTTTGTCATTCCTGGGCCGTTATCAGATACAGCTATCGCTATTCGGCTTCGCTCATCTAAAGACGCCTTCAGGCACACCTTAGCCTCTGGCTGCTCCTGCACTGCTTCCATAGCATTCTTCACAAGGTTTATAAGCACCTGTTCAATCATACTTCGGTCAGCGTTCAGCAGCATGCTTTCCTGCGGTGCCTGCACTTCGAGCTCAACTTGTTTTTGCGCCAGCTGCTCCCGCAGCAATATTTTTATTTCCTGTAGAAGCTCTGTCACGTTAAAGTAAGACAGTTGGGGCACCGGTATAGCAGATAAGTTACGGAAGTCGTTTACAAAGCGAATCAAGCCCTCAGAGCGCCTACTTATTGTTTGCAGACACTGCCCTACATCCAACAGCTCTTCACGCAACAGCGTGATTTCTTCAGAGGCGGTGTCTGTGTAACTATGGACTTCTTCAAAAGCACTTGCAGAAAGAGAGGATATGGGGGTGACAGAGTTTATTATTTCATGGGTCAGCACCTTTACAAGGTTACTCCAAGCATCCATTTCTTTCTCCTCCAGCTCCCGCTGGATGTTTTGCAGCGAGGCTAAACGAATTCTGTTTCCAAGCAAGGTTAACTCAATGATGTTTAATGATATATTAATTTGTTCCCCTGCCTGCTGCAGCGGCACCAACACTGTGTCTCCCTGCGTAAGCTGCTGCAGGTTTTGAGTTAATTCAGAGCTTAGAGATGCTAACTCCTGAACCTGTTGAAGCTGCCTCACATTCAGTAGTTTTTTTGCAGCATTATTGATCAGGATAACACTACCGTCTGGTTTAAAGGTGATAATGCCGATGCCAATATGCTGTACAATTACTTCGAAATAATGAAGGTGCGCCTCTTTATCTGCCCTTACCTGCCGGAATTTCTCCATTACCTCGTTCAGGCGCAGTGCAATTTCACCAGTCGTTTTCCCCTCGTCAGGCACCGAGAACTGTTCTGTAAAATCATCATACCGAATAGAATTTAAAAAGCGAAGGTATAAGCTGTTGGTACGCTCCATATAGCGCATCAGCAACCAAAGCTGCAGTAAAAATAGCACACCCAAACCAGCCAATGTTAGCCTATACTCCTGACTAAGCCCAAGCTTTGCCATCAGGAAAACAGTTGCCGAAAGTAGCAACACCCGCAGTAGCAACTGTAGTTTATAGTGCTTAAAGCTCATATTTCTCAAGTCGACGGTATAGTGCTCCTCTGGAAAGGCCAAGCTCTTTGGCAGCCTTAGATATATTGCCGTCGTGCTTTTGCAGTGCACGCTGTACAGCGTCCCTTTCCAGATGATCCAAATCCAGGTTTTGCAAAACTGTCTCCTGCCTTTCTGAAACAGCTTCCTCAGCCAGAAAAAAGAAATCGTCTTCTGAAAGCTCTCGGTTATCACTCATAATAGAAGCGCGTTCTAGCGCATGCTGTAGCTCCCGTACATTGCCGGGCCAACTATAACGGCGAAGCTTCTCAAGTGCATCGGGGCCAAGTCGCTTTAGCGGTTGCTTATACTTACGAGCGTATACATCCAGAAAATGTTCTGCAAAAAGAGGCAGGTCGTCCATTCGCTCACGCAGAGCAGGCAGCTGCAGCTCAACTGTATTGATACGGTAAAGCAGGTCCTGGCGGAATTCGTTGCGCTGTACCATTTCTTTTAAGGGCATGTTTGTGGCACAGATCAGGCGCACGTTAACAGGTACAGATATATTTGTTCCAACCCGTATAATCTCCCGCCGCTGTAGCACCGTCAGTAGTTTGGCCTGCATGGCCGGCGACAAGTTTCCAATCTCATCCAGGAAAAGCGTACCACCGTTTGCTGCTTCTATCCTACCTATTCTGTCTTCTTTGGCATCGGTAAAAGCGCCTTTTTTATGCCCAAACAGTTCACTCTCAAACAGCGATTCTGTCACAGCACCCATATCCACGGTCACAAAAACTTTATCAGCCCTTGAAGATCGATCGTGTATAGTGCGGGCTATAACTTCTTTCCCTGTTCCATTCTCGCCAAGCAGCAGTACGTCGGCATCGGTTTTGGCTACTTTATCAATGATGGAAAAGAGTTGACGCATGGCGCTGCTCCTGCCCTGTATAATATCTTTGCCGGTGGTTAACTGGGTACTTAGGGTTCGGTTTGCTTCGCGCAGGCGGCTAACCTCCTGGTAAGAATTCCTGAGCTTTGCAGCGGCTGATAGCGTGGCTAGTAACTTCTCATTCTGCCATGGCTTCAATACAAAATCAGTTGCCCCTTCCTTCAATGCCTTTACCGCCATCTCAACATCCCCGAAGGCTGTGATCATCACCACAACAGCAGAAGGATCATACTTCTGCACCTCTCGTAACCAGTAAAAGCCCTCTTGCCCACTGGTAATATCCTGGCTGAAGTTCATGTCAAGCAGTATCAAGTCGAACTCCTCGTTCGAAAGCAGGAACGGAATTTTCTTTGGGTTCTTCTCCATCACTACTTCCTTGGCATATTTGCGCAAAAGCATTTTAGCAGAAAAAAGCACATCCTCATTATCATCAATCACCAGGATGCGCCCCAGGCTTTGTTCTTCCATAGGTATAGGTTTTGGTACAAGTATAGAAATATTGTGCCAGTAATATCTTTATGTAATTTAAGGGAAAGAAGGATTATATGGAAGTATAGCATGTCCGGCAGTGGACAGAAGGTGTCCGGCAATGGACAAAGTTATTTGCAGCTACCTTCTTAAACAGCTTAAAATAAAGGTTATTTAAGTTGGCACAGCAATGGTAATTAGCAGCAGAAATCAGCTTTGATTTTTTCCAAAGCTAATTTCTGCTGCTATACCACATTCTGAAACTATGGTTAAAATGTACTTTCTTACTGCTTTCCGTTCGCTGCTGCGCAACAAGAGCTACTCGCTGCTGAACATAGCCGGACTTGCCCTTGGCATTACCTGCAGCATTCTGCTGTTTCTGGTGATACAGTACCAACTCAGTTATGATAACTTTCACGCTAAAGCAGACAGAGTTTATCGGCTGAATGTGGATTGGATCGGTATAGATCTTCATAGCCCGGCTTCTCAATACCCTCTTCCAAAATTCATGCGCAGTAACGGCTACATGGGCTTTGAAGCCATTACACAAATTCAGGGAGAAAGTGGCGCCCAGATAAATATTCCTTCAGACGGTACAGGCCCGGGCAAAAAATTCCTTGAAGACAGCAATGTGGGGTTTGTTGATTCGGAGTTTTTTGATGTGTTTGATTTCAACACTGGTACATTAGACCTGCGTCCATACTTCAAGGAGCCTAACGTAGTAGTAATAGAACAATCTCTTGTTGATAAATATTTTCCTGGAGAGAGCCCTATCGGTAAGGTAATCCGGTACAACAACACCTACAACCTGAGAGTGGTGTCTGTTATGCCGGATATGCCCGGTAACACTGAATTTCCGTTTATTATGCTGATTTCTTATCCTACCATCGAAAGCAGCTTCTCTGATAATTGGGGCAACTTCTCAAGCAACCATCAGACTTTTGTGGTACTGCCTGATAATAAATCTGTAAGTGCTTCAGAAGAAATGCTAAACGCTTTTGTTGAGAAGCATACTGGAGAAAAGAGAACGGCCTACTCCATGCAGTCGCTGAAAGACATTCACTACAATCCCGACTATCATGGTGGCTATGCGCAAACACCCATCACTAAAGAAATGATTTTTGCCATGGCTGCTGTAGCCTTGATTATCTTATTAACAGCCTGCATCAACTTTATTAATCTTGCCACCGCACAGGCCATCAAAAGAGCAAAAGAGGTAGGCGTTCGAAAAGTATTGGGAAGTAATCAATGGCAGCTGGTGCTACAGTTTTTATGCGAAACTTTCTTGATAGTAGTTTTTGCAACTTTCATTTCGGTTATACTTGTAGAACTGGCTCTGCCTTACCTGAATGAGCTGCTGGAACTGGAAATTTCTTTTAGCTTGATGCAGGACCCAACGGTGTTAATTTTTTTAACACTGCAGGTTATACTTGTTACCCTAACCGCCGGCTTTTATCCAGCCTTCGTCTTGTCAAGTTATAAGCCTATTACTGCCTTAAAAAGCCGTATGAGCGTGCAACGTGTAGGTGGCGTATCATTAAGGCAGGTGCTGGTAGTGCTGCAATTTACAATCTGCCAAGTGCTTATTATCTGCACTTTCCTGGTAAACGAGCAGATGGAATATTTCAGAAACAAGGCATTGGGCTTTGATAAAGATGCCGTAGTGGTAGTTTCTTTACCACAGCAAAACAGGCAAAAAATACAACCCTTACGTCAGGAATTACTGAATAATGCGGCTATAAAAGACATTAGCTTTGCTTCTGACGTTCCTTCTTCTGGCAGCATCAGCTACGGTAATTTTTACTTCAATCATGCAGCAGAAGATGAAGAGTTTCAGACGCATAAAAAGTTTGTTGATGCACAGTACTTCAACCTGTTTAATTTTAAATTTCTAGTCGGCAAACCCTACATCAACAACGACTCGCTGCACTACATGGTCATCAATGATACGATGCGCCGCAAGCTTGGCCTTAAATCACCAGAAGAAGCAATAGGCAAACATATTTCGTTTGGGGGAAACGATTATGCAGGAGCTATTACGGGAGTGGTAGCCGACTTTCATCAAGCTACCTTGGCCTCACCCATAGAACCACTCGTGATAACCCAAAATCCAGGAAGTTATAGTACCATATCTGCTAAAATAGATATGGATCAAAAGCAGGAGGCGCTACAACATCTGGAGAAAGTATGGGAAAAGGTTTATCCGGATGATGTTTTCAACTATGTGTTTTTTGATGAAAGTATAGCTAATTTTTATGAAGATGAGGCACGTCAGAATACGCTTTTCAAAATCTTCTCTGTTATCACCATACTTATTGGCTGCCTTGGCCTTTATGGTTTAATAGCGTTTATGGCGACGCAGCGAACCAAAGAAGTAGGGATCAGAAAAGTAATGGGTGCGTCTGTTATACATATCATTGTGCTCTTTTCTAAAGAGTTTGTCAAGCTTGTGCTTTTAGCTTTTGTGATTGCTGTGCCTATCTCTTACTATCTCATGGATAAATGGCTTCAGGATTATTCCTACCGCATTGACATTGATCATTGGCCGTTTATACTTGCAGGTACTGTGACTCTGGTGATAGCCTTGGTTACAATGGGTGCTAAAGCAGCACAAGCTGCTATGGCAAATCCTGTAGTGTCTTTAAAGTCAGACTGAGGCGTGATTTAAAAAAAGGAGGAGATAGCTTAAGTTTAAGCTATCTCCTCCTTTTAAAGTTTTATAATGTAGGTTTAAGGAGGTAATTAACTTCATGTATCTATATACCTGT
>NZ_JBHTLD010000190.1:0-9468 GCF_042678745.1 Pontibacter rugosus
ATTTATTTTCAATTTCCGTAGCGCCACAAGCATTATGTAAGCAAAGAAGATATGTATAAAATTTCTTTGCTCACTAACACAGAAATTAATGCATCCAACATGGCACTATATCTACTGTTATTCAAGCAATTACAACATCATACTTTCTTCCTGTAGCCTCTAAACAAGAGCGGCACTCCTAAAGGAGTGCCGCTCTTGTTTAGAAGTATGAAAACAGCCTTTCAGTCTATGTCTGCATCAAGAATGCTTTAATATACTCATCCAGATCTCCGTCCAGCACGTTCTGTACGTCGGAGCGTTCTACACCGGTACGTACATCTTTCACTAGCTTGTATGGGTGCAGCACATAGTTGCGTATTTGTGATCCGAAGTCGATGCGCTTCTTTGTGCTCTCGATTCGGTCTCGCTCAGCATAGCGCTTCTCCAACTCTATCTGATACAACCTGGAGCGGAGCATGCGAATGGCGTGCTCCTTGTTCATTAGCTGCGAGCGTTCAATCTGACATTCGATCACAATACCTGTTGGCTTGTGCTTTAACCGGACAGCCGTCTCCACCTTGTTTACGTTCTGCCCTCCTGCACCACCTGACCGGAAAGTGTCCCAGTCGATATCGCTCATGTTCACCTCTATGTTGATGGTATCATCCACCACAGGATAAGCAAATATGGAAGCAAACGAAGTATGGCGGCGGCCACCTGAATCAAACGGAGAGATGCGAACCAAGCGGTGTACGCCGATCTCAGACTTCAGGTATCCATAGGCAAAATCACCGGTTATCTCCAGGGTAGCAGAACGAATACCTGCGCCGTCACCGGCCTGGTAGTTTATCTGCTTCACACTAAACCTATGCGATTCGGCCCACATGATGTACATGCGCATCAGCATCTCAGCCCAGTCCTGGCTTTCTGTGCCACCCGCACCTGGGTTTATCTCGATAATAGCATTTAGCTGGTCTTCCTCTTCGCTGAGCATACGCTTGAACTCTAAACCTTCTACGGCCTGCTCTGCTTTTTTGGATTCAGCTGCAATGTCCTCCTCTGATACGTCGCCTTCTTTGTAGAAATCAAACAATACCTCAAAGTCTGATACAGCTTTCTCCACCTCCTCGTAATGGTCCGTCCATACCTTGATCGACTTTATTTCCTTCAGAATCTTTTCTGCGGCTTTAGGGTCGTCCCAAAAGTCCGGGGCAGTGGTTTGTCTTTCAGTTTCTGCTACTTGTTCTTTCTTGGTATCGTAGTCAAAGATACCTCCTCAAGGCCTCTACTCTGGCCTTCAACTCTTTTACTTGCTCAGTTGTCATTAGCGTAATGGGGTTATACTTCCTTTTAAACAACAAAATGCTGAAGTATAAATAACACATTTATACTTCAGCACCTTATACTATACTTTACCGGCAACAGACATCAGGGCATGTACACCTGCTGCATGGTAAAGACATACTCTACAGGTTAATGCGCTGCACCCAGTTAAGGGGATCTGGCGCTTGTCCTGTTTTAATTTTATCTAATTCTGTTGCTAACCTGTTTGATATTTCACGCCCCTCAACAGCTGGGAGGTCCATATCTGTGCCATCGTAATGGATGGTGGCGATCTGTGCGATCGTAGCCGCTGTACCTGTACCGAATGCCTCTTGCAGTTTACCGGCTTTATGCGCCTCTACCAGTTCTGTTATTGCCACTTTGCGCTCTTCTACTGTATAGCCTAACTCACGCGCAAGGGTTAGTACGCTATCGCGGGTAATACCTTTCAGGATGGTGGTGCTAACAGGTGGCGTGATCAATTTACCATCTATTACAAACATCACGTTCATGGTACCAGACTCTTCTATGTACTTATGCTCTTTGGCATCGGTCCAGATAAGTTGGTGATAGCCTTTATCCTGCATTTTGCGGGCAGGCAGAAGCGCTGCACCGTAATTACCTGCTGCTTTGGCATAGCCGGCACCACCCTCTGCAGAGCGAACAAATTGCGGCTCTATAGCAACTTTAAGCGCCTGACCGTAATAAGCGCCTACCGGGCAAGAGAAGATGATAAAGCGGTAGGTTGCCGAAGGACGCACCCCAATAAAGTCATCTGTGGCAAACATGAACGGGCGCAGGTATAAGGCACAGCCAGAGGTTGGTGGCACCCAGGCAGCATCCAGTCTAAGGAGTTGCTCTAAGCCCTGCATAAAGAGGTCTTCCGGCAACGCAGGCATGCACATACGCTCCGCTGAAATATTCAGACGGTTGAGGTTATCTACCGGGCGGAACATCAGGATATCACCGTTGGCATCACGGTAGGCTTTCATTCCTTCAAAAATGGCTTGGCCATAATGCAAGGCTGATGTAGCCGGGTTAAGCGACATGGGGCCATAAGGCATTATCTGTGGATTCTGCCAGGCACCATCTTTATAATCAACAACAAACATATGGTCTGAGAATATTTTCCCGAACTCAATGTTGTTATAATCCAGCTCCTGAATACGCGATTCTGTCACGCACTGCGCCGGTATAGTAAGCATATCTATTGACATAGTAAGTTTCGTTTTTAATTCCGTTAGGGTTTATCGTATGAGTTGCTAAATTCTTGGTTTCCAGGCTACCTCTTCGGCACCTAGCTCTTGAGTCATTTTACGGCAAAGGGCAAATAAATAGTCAGAAAGTCTGTTCAAATATTTTATAACCAGCTGCTCCACCTCCGACACCTCCTGTAAACTGATGGCCAGACGCTCAGCACGACGGCAAACGCAGCGGGCTAAGTGGCAAAAAGAAACCGACTGATGGCCTCCCGGCAGCACGAACGCACGCAAAGGCGGCACCTCGGCTGTCATGTTATCTATCTCCTGCTCCAGCAGCGTAACATCTTCCTCGTGCAGGTCCGGGGTTTTCATTTTTGAATTACCAGGATCGGTTGCCAGCAGGGCTCCTATGGTAAAAAGCCTGTCTTGTATTTCTTTAAGTATAGCAAGGCGACTTTTGTTTACTTCCTGATCACGTACCAGCCCGATGTATGAATTTAATTCATCTACAGTGCCATAGGCTTCAATACGCAAATGTGATTTAGCCACACGGGTGCCACCGATAAGAGCGGTAGTGCCTTTGTCGCCTGTTTTAGTATATATTTTCATTAGTGTTCTTGTTCTGCCTGCATGCGGGCAGCTGTAGCTATGTCTGTATTAACTGTGTCAGATTCCACTAAGCCGTCGCGGAGGCGTACGATGCGATGCGCATACTTGGCAATGTCCTCTTCGTGCGTTACCATAATGATAGTATTGCCTTTGGAGTGCAGGTTCTCGAACAACTCCATAATCTCGTAAGATGTTTTGGTATCGAGGTTACCTGTTGGTTCGTCGGCAAGTATAATGCTGGGGTCGTTGATCAAGGCACGGGCAATGGCTACACGCTGCCGCTGGCCACCAGATAATTCGTTTGGTTTGTGCTTGCCACGCGTACCCAGTCCTACACTTTCTAGTGCCAGTTGCGCTTTCTCTTCTCGCTGGCTTTTATTGTAGCCGGCATAAATCAGCGGCAGGGCCACGTTTTCCAGAGAACTCTGGCGGGGCAGCAGGTTAAAGGTCTGGAACACAAACCCAATCTCTTTATTCCGCACTTCTGCCAGTTCATTATCTGTCATGTTGCTTACGTCCTGGCCGTTCAGAATATAAGATCCGGCTGTGGGAGTATCCAGGCAACCGATAATATTCATGAAGGTAGACTTACCAGAACCAGAAGGCCCCATAAAGGCTACGTACTCGCCTCTTTGAATGGTGATGGACACCGATTTCAGGGCATGAATTGTCTCCGCGCCCATGCGGTATACTTTAGAGATGTCGTGGGTTTCGATGATAGTGCTCATACGGCTTTTTTCATAGCTGCCAGTTTTCAGCGCGAGCCTCTATTTCCTGGCGTTTTTGGTCGAACTTCTGTATAAATGTACTGTATTCTGCGGCAGTAAGCAAATTCTGTAATGTTTCCGTTGCACGCTCTGCATAAGAGTATAAACCTTGGTCCAGGCTCTCTAAAGCATAGGCCTGCTGGAGTTTAGCAGCAAAAGGGTTATAGGTGATCCCGTTCAGCAGAATATTATATGCTTTCTCTTCTTCCGGCTTATACTTGTTGAAAAATTCCGCAGCAGCCAGTATGGTTTCCTCATCATAGATAAGCATTTTCATTGCCTGCTCATACCGTGTGGCGGCCTCTTCTTTGCGGCCTTTAACCTCTGCAACACGAGCCTTAAAGTATAAACTGTGGCGCTTGTCCCGCTCGGTAAGGTAAAGTTTATCGAGCCTGTTCAGCAGCACGTCGTACTGCTCAGTATAAAGCCACAGTCTAAGTTGCTGCAGATTTAACTTAGAGCGCAGTTCATCTTCTGGCCTTAACTGGTCCGATGCTTCCTTTATAGCACTATAAGCTGCTTTTAAACGCTTATTATCCAGCAAGTAATCTACGCGTGCCACCAGGGCACGGCGCTTCAGGTCCTTCTCCTGTACAGCATTTACAAGCGCGCTTACCTGCTCCAGCGTAAGCGTAGGCAGGTAAGCAAGCAGGTACTGTACTTTATCTTTGTCAGATGATTCTGCTAATACCGCCGGAACATCTTTTTGCAGCAACGACACTAAGTGTTGCGCCACGGCAACAGCGGCCTCATTTTCAGTAAAGCCCACTTCTTCCAGGGCGGCTATGGCAGCCTCCGGCTGATGGGCCAGCGCCTGTGCATAGCCCTCAGCCAAGTAAGCCGGCTGATAACCTCTGTCTTTGGCTTGTTTAAAGTAGGCAGCGGCAGCGCTGTAGTTCTCTTCCTCCAGCATCCATTGCCCCAGCGCATTGTAGTAATACCCGCTTTGGGTTTCCATTTGCAGAGCCAGGTTCTCCACTGTATTGCGGCCTTGCTGTGGCAGCCCATTGTAGTGGTGCACCAGGCCCTTCAGGTAAAGGAGATCACTGGAGAAGATCTGGTTTCCCGGCGAGGCAAGGTACGTATCAATTGCTTTCAAGCGCGAGGTATCGCCCTGGTTCAGGCGGCTGATGGTCTGGTTATAGAACAACGCGAAATCCTCTATTGCCTGCAGTGAGTCAGGCGCAAACTCCTCTTTGCTTTGCGGGTCCATGCCCAGCAACTGGCGCAGCACGGATTGGTTGCTGCGCAGTGTTTTATACTTGCCTTTTCTGGATTCCTCTAGTACCGCCTTGGCAGGCTCCAGCATGGCCTGCCGTGTATAGTAGGCCAAGCGGTTACTATAGACCAGATCCTCGTCAGAAGCAAACTTCTGCGCCAAGTTAAAATAGTACTCGGTGCTGTCCTGCACACTGGTTTGAGCGTAAAGCAGGGCCAGGTTATTATAGATTTCAGCGCTTTCCGGAAACTTATCTGCTCCCTGCTGCAGCACATACATCTTCTCGAAGAAGTACTGCTTCTCATCGTAAATATTAGCCAGCCGGATGTATAGCTTCGGGTTAGGGCGCTTATCTATGGCCTCCTGCAGCTTCAGGATTTCGTTATTGCGCTGTTGCCCCTCCCGGTACATGGCGGCCAGGCTGTAGTTTGCTTTTACGTTGTTGTTGTCATACACATCGCTTTCCTCGTAAAAGCGCTCTGCCAGCATATCGTTGCCAGAGGCACGGTATAGGTCGCCGATATAGCTGTAATAGCTGGCCTGCGCATGAAAGTAAGAACGATACTGCGTACGCATCACCAGGATAACGCAAAGCACCATACTCACGATAAAGAACGAGAAAAGGGTAAACTTCTGGGGTTCATACACCACCTTGTATACAGGCAGACGCTGCTCCAGCAAACGCCCAAAATTTATCATCACGTACAGCAAAAAGCCAAAACCAAAAGCCAGATGTGTATAGATAATCAGGTCGTGATAGAGCCTGGTAAGCGAATCATTAGCGGTAGCGAAAGCATAGCCTATACTTAGAAAGGCCATCGTAGCAAACACCAAGTATAACACAGCACCTGTTGGCCTAAAAGAAAACAAGCCGCCATACACCTGCTCGCGCTGGCGCATGCCCCAGAAACCCGCCACTGTAGATAAAAACAGGATAATGTAGCCGTTCAGGCGAATAATGTCTGATTGAATATACCCTACGTGGCGCAGGTACATCAGCAACAGGCTTAACAAGTATAAAATACTGATAAGCAGAAACTGCCACATCGAAAAACGCCTTTCCGGGGTGCTTGCCTGTGTATTGACCCAGAGAAGCGCATTTACGTTTTCGTAGGCCACCCACAGCATAAACAGTACAGTAGTAATCATCAGGCCGATAGAGCTATAGCTTACGAGGTGTAAGGTGATTAACTCAGGCGTAAAATCAGCCTCTGTATAGATCAAAAGGCCTAACAGGGTAACCAGGCCTAGCATAGCCAGCACCCGCAGCGAAAAGTTAGTGTTTGGTAAAAAAGCCTGAAAGGTATAACTGCCTACTGACAGCAGCGCTATACTTATTAAAAGGGTTGTCTGGCTTGCCCCTCCGCCAAATACGCCCAGCAAATCAAAGTTGAAGGTAGCCAGGAACAGCATCAGCAACAGCATACTTGCAAAGTATGGCATCTGCCGCATCGTGCTGATAGCGGCGGCATAAAACGCCACGCAGATGGCAAGGAGAATGAGCAGCACCGAGGCTGCCAGTGTGTTTACCTCTGGCAAGGCTACATCATACTGCTCCAGCAGCAGGTAGCCGTCGGCGGTAAGGGTGAAGGGCTCCAGTAGGCGCGTTACCTCATGCACCGGCATCGGCACCACTTGCATATCTGTTATTTTATCCCAGGCAAAAAGGCTGTTCTCGCCGGTAAAATAATGGTAGACGCCCAGCAGCAGGGCCAGCACTGTGAGCAGCAGTAAAAAAAGATAGGGATACCTGGTATTTGTATCCCATCCTTCCCAAAACTTTATTTTATTCATATTTTCAGGACACAAGTATCAAGACATAAGACACAAGATATGCTGGTTGTACTTCTTACCGCATAGCCTAAGTTTTATACTTAAAGCCATGGCAGGATAGACCAGTCTCTTTACTTATGCCTACAGATTACTCCATTACTTTTGGTACACGGAAATAATCTGAGTCTTTTTTAGGAGCGTTCAACAGAGCTTCTTCGTGGGAGACGGTATTGCGCACCTCATCCTCACGCAGCACGTTCACCTCTTCTGACATGTGAATTAGCGGCTCAATGTTTTCGGTATCCAGCTCGCGCAGTTGGTCTACCCAGTTCAGGATCTTGTTCAGGTCCTGGAGCATTTCCTGCTCTTTCTCCTCGTTAAACTCAAGTCTGGCTAAGTGCGCTATTTTTCGGATAGTCTGAATATCTGTTGACATGTACTTCGTTATGTTTGCTAAGTTCTAGTTGAATAATGTTAAACACCTGCTCCTTTAGCTGTGGCAGGTCGGCCAGCGTTAGCCCCTCTGTTGCGATAGGCTCATGTATGATAATTTTAAGCGGGTGCCAGCGCACTTTCAGCTTTCCATCCAGGTCGGGCAGGAAGTGCTGGTTGTACGGCATGGTAATCGGCACTACCGGCAGTTGCTTCTCTATTGCCAATTTAAAAGGCCCGTCTTTGAAAGCCATCATCTGCTCTCCGGCTGTTTTGGGAATAGTGCCTTCCGGAAAAATAACCAGACTTCTCCCCTCCTCCAGCGTTTTAGACGATTTGATGTAGCTCTTCGCACTGCTGATGGGGCTTTTGCGATCTACTGAAATATACAGCTTTTCGTATACTTTTCCCCAAAGCGGCACCTTGCACAGGTCGCTCTTGCCTACAAAGTTAATAAATCCGGGAATGGCATGCAGCACCACCGGAATATCTAAGTAGGAGCTATGGTTAGGTGTGAAAATATAACGCTGCTTTTTATCCTGCTTCATGCGCCATTCTACTGTCAGCGGCGTCAGAAACATGCGCAAAGCTGAGGAAGACCAAAACCTGTTGATGTTATGCAACTGGCTGTACCACTTCTTTTTACGCATCAGCACCGCCTGCAACGGATACGTAACCACAAACGGAAGTACAAACCAGGTAACACACCAGGTTGTGTAAATTCTGTGAGATAGGTATTTAACAGCTTTCATACGTCCAAATGTAATAATAATACCTTAGTGTACAACCCCTGTCAACACAGTGCTGGCTTGTATAAGGTTTAAACGTGAGGGGCTGTCGCCAAGTATAAAAAAGCCGCTACAGCCTCCCCTGTTCCTGCAATATAAAAGCAGCCTTCAAAATACCTGCCACACTAATGGCATCGGTAATCTCGTTGCTCATGGCCATGCGCACGGCTTCTTTGAAAGGCACTTTCTTAATGTGCAGCTCCTCTGTTTCTTCAAAAGCAGTTTCGCCGGCGGTTAGTTCCTGCGCCAGAAAAACAAAGCCCTCTTCGTCGGTTACAGAGTTGGAGGTGTGCAGGCGGCAGATATTCTCCCACTTGGCTGCTGTAAAACCGGTTTCCTCCTTCAGTTCCCGCTTTGCCGACTCCAGCAGGTCGTTTTCTATCAGGCCGCCGCCCATGGGTATTTCCCAACTATACTCGTTCAACGGGTATCGGTACTGGCCGATCAGATAGGTATAACCTTCGTCATCGATGGGGATGATGCCGATAGCCTTGTTCTTCATGCTCACCACACCGTAGATGCCTTCGCCGCCGCTCGGGTTCAGCACCTGGTCTTCGCGCACTTTAATCCAGGGGTTCTGGTAAATATCTTTAGAGGAAAGGGTAGTCCAGGGGTTATGTGTCTCGTCAATCATAGCTATAGGTTTTGCTGGTGCAAAGATAGCGGTTTGCGGCTTGTGGAAGTATGGGTGGGGAATTTTGGAGGAAACAGCCGAAGCACACCATGGCAAGGGGTATAGCTGCGTTGTATTAGGCGGCGTTCTTCTCGAAGCGCTTTATTGTTTCCAGCTCTTTTTGCTTGTTTATCATTTCTTCTTCCAAATCGTAATCGTCTTGCAACCCGAGCCAGAACTTAGGGGAGTTGCCAAAGTAGTAACTTAATCTTAAGGCTGTATCGGCTGTAATGCGCCTGTTTCCTTTCAAAATCTCAGACACTCTGGTTTGAGGTATACCAATGTCCTTCGAAAGCCTGTAAGCTGTAATGCTTAGTGGAGTAAGAAACTCTTCTTGCAATACCTCTCCTGGATGAATATTAGGTAGTCGCTCCATTTTTTTCTTCTTAGTGGTAATCTATAATTTCTACTTGTGATGCTTGGCCGTTACTCCATCGAAAGATGATTCTCCATTGGCTGTTTATCCTGATACTGTAGAACTCTTTCAGGTTTCCCGCTAACTTTTCTAATCTATTGGAAGGAGGAATTCGAAGGTCAGCAATATCTTGAGAGTTATTCAGCATTCTTAATTTACGTCTGCCAATCGTCTGGATTTCCATAGGCAGCTTCGCTACCCTTTCCCCATTCCAGATTTTTTCAGTTTCCTTTGACCCAAAAGATACAATCATACTTACTTTAAACGTTACTAACGCTAAAAGTAAGC
>NZ_JBHTLD010000191.1:0-9466 GCF_042678745.1 Pontibacter rugosus
CTAATTTAATTTTGATTATTATTAAACAAATAAGACAAACACCTCATAATAACCTGTGTATGTACATATTTCCCCGGCAAACGACAGAGCATAAAAAAGCCCCCGTTTCTTTCTTATAAACGAAAGCCACGGGGGATCAGATTGGTCAACTATGTTATCTTTATTTAAACAAGTCGATAAAATCATTTATACAACTTAGCCGTTTTATATTATCCGGTAGAATCAAGCAATCCTGCTGCACCTGGTAGCCATAAATATAGATCTGTGCTTCAGGAAAACGATGCGACAATTTATTAAGATAGGGCTGCACCTGCTCGCGCTCTATAGACGATGTAATGACAGTACAGATAAACTCAGCCTTAAACTGCTCATACGTTACCGCTAAGTCTTTGAAAGGTAAATTTTGTCCCAGGTATATAACCTTCTGCCCATGAGAACGCAGAATGTAATTCATGTACAGCAAGGCCAGCTCGTGCAACTCATTTTCGGGTAAGTATAGAATGTAGGTTGGGGTTCCCTCCTTCCATTTTGCCACCTGCCCATCTATCGCCACCATAAGTTTTTGCCGGATCAGGTTGCTTACAAAATGCTCATGTGCCGGTGTGATATTACCTGTTTGCCAAAGTATGCCTATCTTGTTTAAGAACGGGTAAATCACCTGTTGCATCGTCTCCTGAAAGCCCATCTGGAGCGTAGCCGTAGAGAGCGCTTTATCGAACTGGTGTTCGCACATATCAATCATAGCAGACACCAGCGCACTTATATGATGTGAACACTCACAAGGTTGGTCGCAGAGCTGCCGCACTTTCTGAAGCAGCTGTTCAGGATCCATCTGGGCAATTTTAGAAATTTTATACCCTCGCTCGTTCAGCAGCGATATGTTGAGCAGAGATTTCAAATCTGCATCATCATAAAAACGGATATTGGTATCAGTCCGCTTCGGATTTAAGATATTA
The DNA here is from genome assembly GCF_042678745.1 of Pontibacter rugosus. Classification (NCBI taxonomy): domain Bacteria; kingdom Pseudomonadati; phylum Bacteroidota; class Cytophagia; order Cytophagales; family Hymenobacteraceae; genus Pontibacter; species Pontibacter rugosus. Next base: position 957 of record NZ_JBHTLD010000191.1, read on the forward strand.
TATCGCTGCTCCCATATACGGATAGTATGCGCCTTGATACCTGACAGATGTTCTAGTTCTTTAATAGTGTACTGAGCCACGTTTCTCCTGTTCCTGTTTATTCACAATCTCATATGCTGACCTGAAATAGCGTGGTTTCACCCACAGCATACCAAAGGATTCAGAACCATGTTTCTCCTGTACTTTGTGATGCACCTTATGCGCCATGTTTAACGCTTTAAGGTAAACATTAGACGTTTTACCGAACAACCTGATGCGCCTGTGTATAAATACATCGTGTATCAGAAAGTAAGCCAATCCATACAGCGTGATACCAGCGCCTATCCAGAACCTGTAATCTATAGGCTCGCTGCCGAATATAAAGAACAGCATTGCCAAAACGCCATAATAGGCAAAAAACAGATCATTAAGCTCAAAAGCGTGCTTGTGGCGCGTGTGATGCGACTTATGGAGGAACCACATAAACCCATGCAGCACATATTTGTGCATAAGCCAGGCCACTCCTTCCATCAACACAAATGTAAAAAACATGATACCAATGCCTGTCAGCATAATCACAAAACAACAAGTTTAAGGAATAGTTTTAACTATTAAACAATGTTTACCATTTAATCTGCTCTTTATTTAAGAAAGCAGCAATTCCGCGCTGGCAATCTTCGCTTCCGCGGGCAACGGCATTCATTTCAGCCGCATACAGCAAGCCGTCTTCCAGGCTCATAGCCTGCACGCGGGCAATCATTTCTTTTGTTACCTCCATAGACTGTTTAGAGTTTTCGGCGCAGAGCTTTTTAGCAAAAGAGAACACCTGCTCTTCTAGTTCTTCGGCAGGCACCACCCAGTTAACAAGGCCAAAAGCCTCTGCCTGGGCAGCAGAAATCAGATCTCCGGTAAGTAGCAGCTGCTTGGCTCTGGCCTCCCCAATTTTGCGGAGCAGAAACACTTTTACGATGGCAGGTATAAAACCAATTTTCACTTCAGTATAGCCAAATTTGGCCTCTGGCACCGTAAAACCGAAATCACAGATAGCAGCTAAGCCACAGCCTCCTGCAATAGCATGCCCATGCACCTGGGCAATCACAACTTTCTTTAAAGTATAAATGGCACGGAAAAGCTCCATCAGGTGCGTTGAGTCCAAGAGATTCTCCTGGTAATCGTTCTCCTGCAGTTGCTGCAAATACTCTAAATCGGCTCCGGCACAAAACACTTTTCCCTCGGCACGCAACACAATCACTTTGCTAGCTTCGTCTTCTTCGGCAAAGGCAAAGGCGCGCTTCAGTTCTGTTACAACGTCAAAATTTAGAGCATTCCTTTTTTCTGGGCGGGATAGGGTGATGTAGCCTACCCTGTCTTTTACTTGATAGGTTACAAATTGCAGCGTTTGCTGTTCAGCGGTGTTGGCAAGGTCAGTCATTTCAGATAGTATTAATCAATAGCAAAAAATATAGGCTTGGTATCAAATATACGCAAGTATGGGTGCAAAGCTTTGGTTGTGTATGCTTATTACGGCTATCTACTTATTCAAGATGTTACAACACTCACTCTAGTAGCACATTCGTGTTGAGTATAAACCTTTTAAATGGATAAACGTTTATTTAAATATATTTGCTAACGAACGTTAGGTTGCTTATATTTGTTAAATAGACATGGAAGCAATATTGAGCAGAAAAGAACAAATAGAGAAAACAGCCACTGCGCTATTTAAATCAAAAGGCTTTTCAGCTACTTCCATGCGTGACCTAGCTACTGCATTAGGCATCGAGGCTGCCAGCATTTACTCGCACATCAAATCTAAAGAAGAGATACTGCAGCGGGTTTGCTTTAAAATGGCGCAGGAGTTTTTTGAGGCCATAGATGCAGCAGAGGCGCAAAAAGGCACAGCCACAGCGCGTTTAAAGCGTGCTATTGCCGCCCACGTGCAGGTACTGACGAAGAACACAGAGGCTTCAGCCGTTTTCCTGCATGAATGGCGCCACCTGAGTGAACCGATGCATGGCACTTATCTGGCATTGCGTGATAAGTACGAAGCACGCTTCAGGAGTATCATGCAGGCAGGAATCAGTAGCGGCGAATTTAGCGTGCCGGACGAGAAATTTGCTGTATTGACTATACTTTCCGGTTTAAACTGGATTCATACTTGGTACAAGCCAGAAGGAAAGATGGCTCCGGAGGAGATTGCTGAAAACCTTACCGAAATGCTACTAAACGGCCTTACGACTAATAAGCAGGCTTTACAAGACACACACTCTCACCTTAATACACCCTAACTAATCTACCTTTATCAGCTGGGCCGGAAACGGCTCAGCAACCTTTTATCGAACCTTTAAACTATAAATACCATGTACGGAGGAGGAAACGTTTTCGAAGCTACAAAATTCGACGACCTGCAGACGGAAGATCCTGCAAAACTAGCCGAATTTGAAGCACGCATCGCACGAGGCGAAAAAATTGAGCCCAGCGACTGGATGCCAGCACTATACCGCAAGCAGCTGATCCGTATGATTGAGCAGCATGCGCATTCTGAAATTATCGGTGCCCTACCAGAGGGTACCTGGATTACGCGTGCCCCTGGCTTCCGACGTAAAATGGCGCAGATGGCTAAGGTGCAGGACGAGGTTGGTCATGCACAGTTATTATATAGCGCTGCCGAAACGTTGGGTAAGTCGCGTGAGCAAATGCTGACGGACTTGATCAATGGCAAATCTAAGTACTCTAACGTATTCAACTACCCTGCTTTAACATGGGCAGATTCAAATGTTATATCCTGGCTGATTGATGCAGGTGCAATAGTGAACCAGATGGCAAATGCGAAAGGCAGCTATGGCCCTTATTCACGTGCATTGGAGCGTATCTGTGCCGAAGAGGCTTTTCACCTTAAGTATGGCCACGACGCTGTGGTACATATGGCCACAGGCTCTCCGAAGCAGCGCGAAATGATTCAGGCAGCGCTTAACCGCTGGTGGCCTCCGATCATGACTTTCTTTGGTCCGTCAGATAAAATGAGCACACACACTGAAACTTTGATGCGTTGGAAAGTCAAAATGGCTTCTAACGATGAATGCCGTCAGCAGTTCCTGGACATGTACGTGCCGAAGATATGGGAGCTTGGTTTAACTGTTCCGGATCCTAACCTGAAGAAAAACGCTGAAACCGGTCAGTGGGAGTTCACTGAGCCAGACTGGGATGAGTTTAAGCGTGTAATCAATGGTGATGGCCCGTGCAACGCTGAGCGTCTTGCCGTACGCCGCACAGCCGAAGAACGCGGTGCCTGGGTACGCCAAGCCCTCCTCAATCCTAAAGCAAAATACGTCCGCCCATTGGCTTAGCCAGCGACAAATTAAAAATTAGAAATTACGAATTAGAAATTGAGGTAAGGGTATGGGTGCATGTGCATGACCCTTATTTCTAATTCATCATTCATAATTGGGAAACTATGACCCTTAAGTCTTTAGACCCAAGAGTAACACGACTAAACCTGCCGGAGGGCGAAGTGCCTCCAATGGAGGAAAAGCTTGAGCTGGACCAGTTTGAAACATACGAAGCTTTTCATCAAAAAAAAGAAGGCGCTGCGCATACTTACGTAGGCCCTGTACACGCCCCTAATGAAGATGTGGCTTTTCTGTTTGCTAAAGAGCAGTATAGCCGACGCTTTGCGTGTGTTAGCCTCTGGATTGCCCGCACTGATCATATACAGGTTACACCTTATGCCAATGATGGGGAGATTGTATATGATGTTCTTAGCCCTGAAGGCTCGGCAGAACATAGCGAGCAGCCAGAGCCATATGAAATATTTCATCTTAAAAAGCGCGGCAAAGCGCATGCACATGCTGGCCGCGTGGTAGCTATTTCCTATCTGGAGGCCCTACAGGAAGCAAAAAAGGCTTTTGGAGAGAAAGGTCCAGTTGTAAATGTCTGGGTTGTTAAATCGAAAGATGTGCTGCAATCTGCCGACGATGACAAAGATATGTGGACCACTGTACCAGAGAAAAAATACCGTGAGGCCATTGCTTACAAAGTAATGGACAAGATTACCAAGTATAAAGAAGAGCGCAAAAACACTCCCGCCTAATGAACGAGCTAGCAATAAAAGACTTATTATATAAACTGGCTGACGACCAACTTATACTTGGCCACCGCAATTCTGAATGGACCGGTTTTGGTCCTATTTTGGAAGAAGATATTGCTTTTTCATCAATGGCACAGGATAAAATTGGCCATAGCCTGGCCTTTTATACGTTGCTGCACGAACTTGGAGAAGCTGAGCCTGACACGGTTGCCTTTACGCGGAATGCTAATCAGTTTCACAATAGCCAGCTGGTAGAGCTACCAAACGGTGAGTATGACTTTAGCCTGATTCGCCACTTTTTATATGACAACGCTGAGATTATCCGCTTTGATATGCTTTCGAAGTCGAGTTACGAGCCGATTGCTAAAGTAGCTACTAAACTGAAAGGCGAAGTGAAATACCATGTGTTGCACGCCAACACCTGGATAAAAAACCTAGGAGCATCAACCGAAGAAGCAAAAATTCGCTTGCAGTCTTCTTTAAAGTATGCATTACCTTATGCACTTGGCATGTTTGAGCACTCTAAGTATGAGCAAGAGCTAATTGATGCATCAGTTTACCTTGGCGAAGAAGCAGTTAAAGCTGAATGGCTGAAGCGCATACAGGCAGTACTGGAGAAAACAGATTTAGAACTACCTGATCTGGCAAGTATAGCGCCTAAGTTTGGTGGCCGCTACGGAGAACATACAGAGCACCTTCAGCCACTGGTTGAAGAGATGTCTGAGGTGTTCAAAATAGACCCTACTGCCGAGTGGTAGCGTTTGATGCGTAGCACAGCATACGTATCAAGTAGCACGAATTTATAGTGTGTTTTAACAATTTTAAAATTATTCGTGATACGGGCGTCGTCATACTTAATACGATTGTAAAAAATGAGCTTAACCAAAGAACATATACTAACCCTGCTGGAGGAGGTAAAAGACCCTGAGATACCGGTGCTGTCGCTGGTGGATTTGGGTGTGATTACGGGTGTGGTTATATCTGAGGAGGAGCACGTAACCGTGAACATGACGCCCACATTTGCCGGCTGCCCCGCCATGGACTACATGAAGAAGGATGTGGAGCGTACGCTGGAGCAGCATGGTATCAGCAAGTATACCGTTATCATGTCTTTTGATAAACCCTGGGACAGTAACAAGATATCAGATAAAGGACGGCAACACCTGAAGGAGTTTGGCCTGGCACCGCCTCCAAAGTATAACATGGTTTTAGACCTGGATATTCTGGAATATGCTAGCTGCCCCTACTGCAATAGTGATAATACAACTATGCGCACTCCGTTTGGCCCCACGCTCTGCCGCTCCATGCACTATTGCAACGATTGCCGCCAAATGTTTGAGCAGTTTAAGCCCTTGTAGCAAGTATAGCAGGCTTTAGCTTTCACCAGAAGAATAACTAAAATCATCTATAGTATAAAACAGGAGCGCCTGCTAAGTTAATAGCAGGCGCTCCTGTTTTATATGTGGCATCTACTTATACTTTAGCCATTTCCTCTTTCACAAAATCAACCAGACTTTTGATATAGTCTGTACTGAAATCGAATTTGATGCCTGCCGCTTCGTATACCTCACTGATAGATACAGTATATCCTAAGCTTAGCGCGCGTTTATAGGCAGCTAGGCCTTCAGCAGGATTTTCTTTGTAGTTCTTCCAGACGGCGATGGCTCCTAGTTGCGCCATGGCGTACTCAATGTAATAAAAAGGCACCTCGTAAATGTGCAACTGTTTCTGCCACATATAAGGTTTATACTTCTCCAATCCGTCCCAGCTTACTTCTTTCTGGTTGAAGGTATTAAAAATACGTACCCACTCCTGATGTCGCTCTTCCTGCGTCTGCTCCGGATGCTCATATAGCCAGTGCTGAAACTTATCTACTGTTGCAACCCACGGGAACGTCTCCAACACACTTTCGAGGTGCGTTTTCTTAGCCCGACGCAGTTCGTCCTCGTCCTCAAAGAACGTATCCCAGTAATCCATAGAGATCAGTTCCATAGACATGGATGCCAGCTCAGCTACTTCTGAAGGTGGATGCTTGAAAGCGTTTAGCCTTAAATCCCGCGTCAGGAAGGAGTGTACCGCGTGACCGCCTTCGTGCAGCATCGTAATCACATCGCGCAGGCTGGAGGTGGCATTCATAAAGATAAAAGGCACACCAATTTCATCAAGAGGATAGTTATACCCTCCGGGAGCCTTGCCCTTACGCGACTCCAGATCAAGGTGGCCCATGGTACGCATGGTAGCAAGGCAGTCGCCTAAAAAGGTATCTAATTGATAAAATACCTGAACGGTCTTTTCCAGCAGCTCTTCGCCCGTTTTAAAAGGCTCCAGCGGTTTCTTGCCAGTCGTATCTACATCAAGGTCCCAAGGTCTTAACTCACTAACTCCTAGCTGCTCTTTACGCTCCTGATCAAACTTACTAAGTAAAGGCACTATCGTTTCCCTGATAGAGTCGTGGAAGTCAAAGCAGTCCTGCGGTGTATAGTCAAAGCGCCCAAGGGCAGCAAACATATAATCACGGAAATTATTAAAGCCAGCGTTGGTCGCTACCTGGTGGCGCAGCTTTAGCAGTTCATCAAAGAGGTTGTCCAGCTTTTCACGGTCTTCAAACCGACGCTCCTGCACAACTCGCCATGCCTCTTCGCGCACAGCCCTATCGATACGCTTCAGCCTATCTGCCGCGCGCTGCAAAGTAACCTCTTCCCCATCCAAGGTTACTGTCATTGCGCCGGTTATAGCAGCGTATTGCTGCTGCTTTGTGCTTATTTCCGTTTGTAGCGATATATTCTCTTCCCTGAAAATTTCTAATGCGCGCTCCACCCCGCGTAAATAGATTTTATACTTCTCCGGATCAAGCTCCTTTAAATAGGGCGACTGCACCAGCTTCAGATTCAGCTCATGGTCAAGCGGTGCAATGTTAGGTTCTATCTCAGAAATAAAGTATTGAAAAGCCTGTGTGGTTTCCTCGTTCTGGGTATCGCAGGTCATCCGGATATAACGCCATCCCAAGTCCTCTGACAGAACACTTTCCAGCTCGCTACGATCCTGCATCCACTTCTCCAACTCCGCTACATAGCTCACCTCACGTGTCTGCAGCTCCTCAAAGTATGGCTTTATAGCTTCCCAATCAGCCACAGCAAAATCTTCAGAAAGATAAGCACGAGGTTTACGCTCGGGTATAATTAGGTTTGTTGTTTGTTGTATGGTCATTTATGCAATGTGTATTTTAGAGATACAATATAGCTAGTTCTTACGAAAGTACAAAAAAAAGGCAGCGCCGATAGAAAATCTCCTGGCGCTGCCTCTATATACGTTCTTGAACTTCTATCCGATTTCGATCACCACATTATTTGTTAAGGGGTGTCCTACACAGTTTAGTACGTAGCCTTCCTCCATTTCGGCATCAGAAAGCCCTTCTCTTTCATCCAAGTGAACCTTACCGCTCAAGCACTTTCCACGGCAGGCAGTACAAAGGCCAGCCTGGCAGGAATAAGGCAAATCGATATCCTGCTCCAGAGCAGCTTCCAAAATCGTTTGGTCCGGCTCTACCTCAAAAGAATACTCTGCTCCTTCATAAATCACAGTTACAGTTTGTGTGGTGATTTCTCCATCATCCTCGGAGGCCGCAACATCGCCATGCTGCGCCTGCTGTTGCTGGTCGGTAAGTTTGTTACTTACAAAACTCTCCCTGAAAATACGGTCAGCAGGCACATGCAGCACATCCAGTGCATGACGCACCTCCTCCATCATGCCTTCCGGCCCACACATAAAGTATACGGCATTTTCTACCTTAGCCAGCCTGCGCCGCTCCAGTATCTTTAGTACCAAACTTTGGTTCATACGGCCGCGGTGCTCACAATCATGCGTAGGCTGGCTGTATACATACTCCACCTGTAAACGTGCTTCAAATTTTGCCTGAAGCTCTTGTAGCTGCTCCCGGAATATAACAGATGCTTCATTTCTGTTGCCGTACACTAGCGTTACCTGGCTGTTTGGCTCCTCACGCAGCACCGCCTTTAGTATAGACATCAAAGGCGTGATACCGCTACCAGCTCCAAAAAGCAGCACATGGCGTTGGTTTGAAGGTGCACAGGTGAGGCAAAAGTTTCCAATTGGCTCCATCACCTTCATCTCCTGCCCTACCTGCAAGGTATCCAACAGGTAATTGGACATCAAACCGCCATCCACGCGTTTTACGGTTACAGACAGTCGTGGCGACTCATGCGGCGTACTGCTAAGCGAGTAAGAACGGCGAATTTCTTTTCCTTCTACAGGTATAATCAGCGTCAGAAATTGGCCTGGCTTATAGTCTATATTTTTTTTATCGGGATGCTCAAAATGAATGGTGGCGGCATCTACCGTCTCTTTTGTTATTTCTACAACCTTTAAATTAAGATAAGGGCTACTCATAATAGTATAATTTGCGCTAAACTTTCTTGCTTTAAAACTT
>NZ_JBHTLD010000192.1:0-9365 GCF_042678745.1 Pontibacter rugosus
TACAACTTATTAAGTACAAGCATAAACAGAGATGGCCGCTAATTTATAGCGGCCATCTCTGTTTATGCTTGTAGTAGTTATATGGTTAAGCTATCTGACGAAGGTCAACAGGTATAACTCTGGAGATACCAGCTTCAATCATCGTGATGCCATACATTACATCTGTTGAGGCCATCGTGCGCTTGTTATGGGTTACAACAATAAACTGTGAGTCTTTAGAGAATGTGCGAATAATGTTGTTGAATTTATCAATATTAGCATCATCCAACGGGGCATCTACTTCATCAAAAATACAGAAAGGTGCCGGCTTGAGAAGGTATATGGCAAATAGCAGTGAAATAGCTGTCAACGTTTTCTCACCACCAGAAAGCTGGTTAATGGTAAGCGGACGTTTACCTTTTGGCTGTGCCATAATCTCTATCTTAGAGTCAAGCGGGTGCTGAGGATCTGAGAGCACAAGGTCGCAGTTATCTTCATCAGTAAACAAGCTTCTGAATACACGCTTAAAGTTATCTTTGATTTCATTAAATGAACTCATAAACTTCTCTTTTGCCACCATATCAATCTCGTTGATGGTGTCTATCAGCGTATTCTTCGCATTCAGGAGGTCGTCTCTTTGTTCTGTGATAAATTTATCACGCTCCTCTATTTCTGCATAAGCCTCTGCTGCCATGGCGTTTACAGGGCCCATCTTATCTAATTGCGATTTTACACTGGCAATATGATCGCTCAATTCAGGATTCGAAAGTGGGATCAGCAGCTCTTCTTCTGGCACAGGACTGGCAAAGTCTTCGTCTGAAATGTTGAATTCAGCAGCCAGGCGCTCTTTAATTGCCACCAACTTCAGCTGCGTATCTGTTTTAGCCTGTTGCATGCGCATCAGTAACTCATCAGAATTCTGGCGCTTGCGCTGCAACTCACGGATGCTTTTGTCTTTTTCATCCATATCGCCACGAAGCGAAAAGTATTCCTTCTCTATTTCCTCTAGCTCTTGTGCAAACTCATGGCGCGCCTCATTCATACTCTCAACCACCGCCTGGTTGTCTTCGACAAAGGCATCAGCTTCTTCAATTTCCTGTTCTGCCGTTTTCAACTCCTGTTTCAGGCCTACAATGCGTTCCTGGTTCGTCTCAACAGACTTTTGTTTGTAACTTATTTCCTGCTGCAGACTGGCAAAACGGTTCTTGAGCTGATGGTACTGAATATTCTCCTGGTTTAACCTGCCGGATATAATGGTTATCTGCTCTTGCTGCTGCTCAATGGTTGAAGTATAAACAGCAATCTCGGCTTCCAGCCTTTGCAACTCTTTCTGGTCTGCTTCAGCCTGCGGAGTTACTTCCATACTTTGCTCACGCAGCTCTACCAAGCGTTCATGCAGTTCATCTCTTTTCTGATCGAAGTTGCGGATGTTCTGCTGGTGTTGCTCATGTTTGATACGCACCGTTAGAAGGTCTTGCTGTAACTTGCTTACTTCTTTTTCAAGCGCTTTAATAGTATCTTTTTCAGACTCGTTCCTGTAGTTTTGCAGTATCTGATTTTGCGTATTGATACGACTCTGCATGAGCTCTACCTTTTCCTGTAGCTCTGCCACTTCCTCCGCCAGCTTCTCCAGGTTCTGCTTTCGGCCTAGTCTGTTTCCATCAAATACACCTACAGAGCCACCGGATAAGCTTAAGGGCTTTCGTATGGCACTACCGTCTTTCAGAATAATAGTTTTATAATCACTGTCGTAAAGCTCTTCTTCCGCATCCTCGGTTATGTAAACGTTGCGGAGCATATACTTCATCAGGCTGCTATACTTCTTTTCAGCCGACATAAACTCATATGCCGCCTTTAAGTTACCATCGCTATAGGTAGCAGTTGGCTCAAGCTCTTCGATTTCTGAAAGTATAATGAAGTTAGCGCGGCCTTTGTTTTCCTGTTTCAGCAATGCTATCGCGTTTACAGCATCCTGGAGTTCATCTACTACAAAGTAGTTCATGTATTGCTCCAGGTAGCTTTCGATAAGAGGCTTGTAATCAGGTTCACATATAAGTATGTCCGATAGGAGAGGAGCGGGTTTACTCCAGCTGTCAGACTTACTCAAGAATTTGATTGCTTCCGGGAAGCCTTCCATGTTCTCTACTAAAGACTTTGTAAGCGAATACTGGTTCTGCTTTGCATCCAATGTCCTGTTAAGTTCAACACGCTGGCTTTTAAGGTCTTCAATAGCAGCTTCGGTTGTTTCAATGTTCTGCTGTAGCGTTTCTTCCTTGGCCTGCAAGCGCACTAACTCAGATGTTTGCTCTTCAAGTATAGCTTGTGCCTCCTGAAGCTGCTCCTGCAGTATGCGCCCGTCTTCGTCGGCATTAAGCTGTTGCTGTTGCAGGCGCTCCAATTCCTGATTGATGTTCTGAATCTGGACCTGGCTAATTTCCAATGATTTACTTAACTGGTATACTTCATTTTGCTTTGCTTTCTGCTGCTGCACCAGGTCCAGGTATGTTTCCTGTAAAGCTGCTTTTTGCTCATTTGCCTCCTGCAGCTGCTCTTTCATTTCGGTTACCTGGTCCTCGGCACCGGAAAAATTATCCTGCACCTCCAACAGCTCGTCGCGTAGTGCAAGTATGCTTTCCTGCGTATGCTCCACGTTAGCCGTATCCTGGCTGATTTGCTGGCGCAGCTGTTGCATCCGTTCTTTCAAGTAAGAACCCCGCTCAAAACGTAATTTAATGTCGTTTTCCAATTGGCGCAGTTTCGCGCTCTGCACCTGCATTGAGCGTTGCATCTCTGCCAGCTTCTCCTGTGTCTGGTTTAGCTCTTCCTTCTGGTCTGCTATAGCTTCTTCGGCAGTGGTAACAGCTACAATGTACTGCTCTTTGAGAGTAGTTTCCTGTTGTACGTCCTGCTCCAGACGCTCCATTGTTTGCTGGTATTGAGATATGTTACGGCGTGCAAATTCAAGGCTGTGCTTCTTGTAATCATCTTTCAGGTTGAAGTACTTGATAGCCTGCTTTGCCTGCCGCTCCAGCGTCTTCATGTTTTTACCGATTTCATGCAGCACGTCCTCTACTCGCTCCAGATCGGCATCAGTTTCTTCTAGTTTTTTAAGCGTTTGCTTTTTGCGCACTCGGAATTTAGAAATGCCGGCAGCCTCTTCAAACAGTTGTCGGCGAGAATTTTCCTTGTCATTCAGGATTTCATCCACCATCTTAAGCTCAATGATCGCATAGCTATCCGACCCGATACCTGTGTCCAGAAACAACTCATTGATGTCCTTTAAGCGGCAGGTAACGCCATTGAGCATATATTCACTGTCCCCGTTGCGGTAATACTTGCGCGTAACAGTTACCTGTGAGTACTCCGTAGGAAGAATACCTTTATTGTTGTCGAAGGTAATGGACACCTCCGCCATTTGTACAGGTTTACGTGTTTTGGAACCGTTGAAAATAACGTTCTCCATCTTGTCAGAGCGCAGGTTACGGGTCTTCTGTTCTCCCAACACCCAGCGTATGGCATCCACAATATTTGACTTGCCACAGCCATTCGGCCCAACAATGCCTGTAATTCCGTTATCAAAGTTAATAACGACACGGTCGCCAAAACTTTTAAACCCTCTAATCTCTAATTTTGAAACTTGCATTTGCTTGCTCAGAAAACTCCTCTATCCAAACTCAAAAATAAGACGATTTTTGGTAAATAATGCGCTTGTTGTTAAGAAGACTTACTCTATGATAAATAACTGAAGCGGTTCTTTTTCAAATATAAGTTTACTCGTTTTGTAAGTGGTTAGTACTGAATCAGTAGACAGTGCATCTGTAAAGGAGGGGATTGAATTAAGCTTTTTGTTGAGGATCAGGTATTTTTTTGCTGTGCTGCCACCTGTAGTGCTGGTATCACTGTAATTAGAGAAAGTTATACTTGCCGGAACTTGATAGTTATAGTAATAAGGTGCTGCAATCAGTAAGTAACCTGGCGTATATACTTTAACAGGATGTTGATTTGAAAGCATCTTTATTTGCTGCATTATAGCCTGATGTTCCTGGTAATAAAGCGTTTTAGGTTTAAACATAAAGTATACCGGACGGATAGCAAGAATAGTTGCCAGGCTGATAGCGGCTATAAATACAAGTTTATGTTCCTGCAAAGTTCTAAAGTATAGCGCAGCCGAGTGAAAGAAAAAGTAACCCGCTAAAGCTCCATATATCAGGCTCATGGTGTTGTGCAGGTATACAGCTGAGAGCAGGAAAATGAACGTATAAAAAACGGTGTACCTGATGCTTAAAAGCTTTTGCTTTATGCCTACAGATGCAGCAATAGCTAAGGACGGAAGCAGCACGTTGTACATGCGGGCATCAAGTGTGATGGGATTGTATACCTTAAAAGAGGTGCTGCTGAACCATAAAGCAACAAAGCCAGAGCAGAACAAGAGTAGCCAAAAGTTTTTTTGCCTCCACTTTTCGGCTGTCAGCACCGTTTTCCACCCATCATCAAAACTAGAGGTATGAAAGTACCTGTTGATATAATGGCAGCTATTGGCCCCCATGTGAGCCTTTTAAAGTAGGCACGATGGGGATTAGTCACATAGTTGCTATAAGATAAGTTAGCTTCCTCCATCTCAGTAAGCCGGAAGAAAGGATTCCCTGTTTCGATGTAGTAGTATAGGAGGTAAACAGATCCTAAAAATAATGCAGTTGCAGCAGCAGCTATCCAGAAATGGCGCAGAGACTTGTTTTTAAACCAAGCGTAAATTGCTGAAAGAATAAAGAATGGAAGTACTAAAGCAGCTGTTTCTTTGGCCAGGTATGCCACAAAAAGGCAAACCATGAACGCTATACCTTTCCATGATTTAGAAGCAGATGGGGCCTTTTTGGCAGTATAGTATAATGCTGCAGCTGCTAAAGCAAAGAAAGCAACTACATTATCTGGATATAGAAAGTTTACGAAGTATAAGAAATAGAAATTTAGTACCAGAAGTATCAAAGCAAAAGCAGCTTCTATGTCTTTTTTTGAAGCCCAATAAATAAGTATAGCACAGCCGATGGTGCATATTAAAGGCCATAAAGTATAGGTAAAGTAATTTACGCCAAAGGTGCTGTAAATCAGTGCAACTGGGGCAAATAAGCCGGGCCTATGTATAAATGTGTGCCCGTTAGCAGTAATATCAAAAGTGCCATGCCAAATGCGTGCAGCTAACGCACTGTAGCCAACATCATCAGAATAATAAAGCCCCTCATGCGAAAACTGAAAGTATAGCAATATGAATGCTATGGCTGTGAGTAACACAAAACCAGCTTTGGGAAAAGAAATCCTTTGAAGGTGCATTTACAAAGATGTAATATTTTTCTTTTATCCGCACTTTGCTATCTTTGATAAGACCCCTATGCCATGGAAGACTATAAGATCATTTTATACATATTAGCTGCTGTTGCTTATTTTGTTGTGTCGCAGTGGCGAAAGGCTTTTAAAACACCTGATGATAAAAGCCCTGAAGTAAAACCAAAAAGAACCGTAGCGTCACAGCCACAACAGCGGCCAGCTCAACCTGTAACATCTTTCGAAGATATTTTAAAAGAGCTTCAGCCCAAAGCAGAAAAGGCTAAAAGCCAAGGTAAAACCCTTGTGCAGGATGCTAGAGAGTTTGTAGGTGAGAAAGTGCTTCCACCCTTAGCAACCGAATCGGCTCAACCGGTTTTCAATAAGTATAACAGCTATGAAGAGAAGCCGGAAAGGGCACGATCCTGGGAAAAAAGGGCAGAGGCCATAGAAGCAGCTAAAAATTCTAAGTTCAGGGAGCAAAAAAGCTTTGTGCCGAATGAAAAAGCCGTTGAGTTAAAGCCAAGTCGTTTTGCGGCCTTATTGCGTAATCCTTCTTCTGTACGTGATGCAGTTATTCTTACTGAAATATTTAACCGAAAGTACAATTAGCTATCACAACAGAAGTAGTCGTGCCCTAAAAGAAGTTTAAATAATGTTTACTCAGCCTGCGTCACGGCGAAGGTTAGTATATTGGCGCCCATACGCAAAGCTTGCTGCCGTATCTGCTCCGGATCATTATGCACTTCTTTATCTTCCCAGCCATTACCTAAATCAGTTTCATAAGTATAAAAACACACCAGCCTTCCTTCGTGTATGATACCGAAACCTTGCGGAGGCTTGCTGTCATGCTCATGTATTTTAGGTAATCCGTGCGAAAAGTTATACTTCTGCTTATAAATTGGGTGTTCAAAAGGTAATTCTACAAACTCAAGTTCTGGAAATACTTTTTTCATTTCCTTCCTGATGAACTTATCTAAGCCATAGTTATCATCCACATGCAGAAAACCACCGCTAAGCAGATAGTTGCGCAGGTTTTGTGCTTCGGCTTCTGAAAAAACTACATTGCCATGCCCTGTCATGTGCACGAAGGGAAATGAAAACAACTCGGGGCTTCCTACTTCCACCACAGCCTCTTCGGCAGCAATGTTCATGTTTAAGTTTTGGTTGCAGAAACGTATTAAATTGGGGAGCGATGTTTTGTTTGCATACCAGTCACCGCCTCCATTATACTTTAGCTTCGCTATTTTGAAGCTATAATTTTGTGCCGTTACTAAGGGAGCAGCGCAGCAAAGTATGATCAGAAGCAGGAGTAGGCGTTTCATGGGAATAAATCTATAGCTTTATAACGGTGCAAAAATGTCATGAAGTACATGTAAGGTATGGCATGCTGCTAATGCAGCTGTTTCCGTACGAAGCCTGCTTTGGCCCAGTGTAACAGGTTTGATGCCAACCTCATAAGCTGCTGCAATCTCGTTGGTAGAAAAATCACCTTCCGGACCTATCATAATACAATGTTGCTGCCCGTAGTTAAAGTATTCTTTTATGCCTTTAGTTGCATCATCTTCTAAATGAGCGATAAAAGTACGCTCAGGTATAGTTTTTTTTATGAACTTATGTAGCGGAGTCATGTCGTGGAGCAGGGGCAGGTAGCCTTTCTGTGATTGTTTCATGGCACTTACGGCAATCTTCTCCAGCCTATCCAGCCGCAAGCTCCTGCGTTCGGAGTGTTCACAAAGTAAAAAGGTGATCTCACTTACACCAATCTCCACGGCCTTCTCCACAAACCACTCCATGCGATCCATGTTTTTAGTTGGTGCCACAGCAATATGAGAAGTATAGGGCAGCTTTCCGTACTCTATTTGTTTATCAATAACCTGAAGCTGGCATTTCTTCTGGTGCCCATCTTGTATGATAGCAGTATACATTCCTCCTTTGCCATCCACCAGGTAAACAGTGTCTCCCTGGTTTAAGCGCAGAACGCGGGTACAATGCTTAGACTCTTCCTCGCTCAAGGTATAGAAGTCAGAAGATATATCTGGTGTATAGAATAGGTGCACGTTATGATATTTAATTATTGAGACTATTATAGAAGGATCTTGTTCTTTCACCTTCCTTTGTATCTATACGAAATTACGAAAAAGGAGCGTCTATAGAAATAAAAGAGCCTCTCTGCACGAGGCAGAGAGGCTCTTTTAAACTGAAAAGGTTTACTTAAGCAGTCACTTCTGCCTGAGGTGCACCTGCCAGAATATCATCACTGGCATATTCAGCGTACTTCTGGAAGTTCTTCACGAATTTAGAAGCCAAGTCAGCTGCTTTGGTGTCATACTCTTCTTTGTTCTGCCACGTGTTCCGTGGACTCAAAATTTCAGAAGGTACGTTAGGGCAGGAGTTAGGCATTTCAACTCCAAATATAGGATGCTTTGTGAATTCTACATGTTCTAGTTCACCTTTCAAGGCAGCTGTAATCATTGCTCTTGTATAAGGCAGCTTCATTCTACTTCCAACACCGTAAGGACCACCAGTCCATCCCGTATTCACTAACCATACATTTACATTATTTTCTTCCATTTTCTTCCCCAGCATCTCTGCGTACTTTGTAGGGTGAAGCGGAAGGAAGGCAGCTCCAAAGCATGCCGAAAAAGTTGTCTGAGGTTCTGTTACACCTACTTCTGTGCCGGCTACCTTGGCTGTATACCCAGAAATAAAGTGATACATGGCCTGACTTGTATTAAGCTTTGAGATAGGAGGTAACACACCAAAAGCGTCAGCAGTAAGGAAGAAGATGTTTTTAGGAATATCTGCCCTGGAAGGCTCAACGGCGTTATCTATATAATTAATAGGGTAAGCGGTCCGTGTGTTCTCTGTAACTGAGTTGTTGGTGTAGTCTACTTCGCGTGTGCCTTCATAGAAACGGGTATTCTCTACAATAGAGCCAAATTTGATTGCATCCCAAATTTGTGGCTCTTTCTCACGCGTTAGGTCGATAACTTTGGCGTAGCATCCACCTTCAAAATTAAACACGCTGTCAGCTGTCCAGCCATGCTCATCATCGCCGATCAGCCCACGCTCAGGGTCTGCTGATAAGGTGGTTTTGCCTGTGCCCGATAAACCGAAGAAAATAGCTGTGTCTCCGCTTTCGCCAACGTTAGCAGAGCAGTGCATTGAGAGGGTGTTCCTCTCGTGAGGTAAAATGTAATTAAGCACTCCAAATATTCCCTTTTTCATTTCGCCAGCGTACCCTGTTCCACCAATCAGGATCATGTTTTTGGTGAAGTTAATGATGGCGAAGTTAGATTGGCGCGTGCCATCTACAGCAGGGTCTGCCTCAAACTCAGGGGCACAGATAATGGTGAATTCTGGTTGATGATCTTTTATTTCTTCGTTGCTCAAGCGAAGAAACATATTATTGCAGAAAAGATTCTGCCATGCCTGCGTGTTAATGATGCGCAGGTTAAGGCGGTAATCAGGATGCGCGCCTGCATAAGCATCACGTACGTAAAGTTTCTGATCCTTAAGGAAGTTCACCATCTTTTCGTGCAGGCGATCAAACTTTTCAGCATCAAACGGAATATTAATATCACCCCACCACACAGAATCCTCTGTCTTGGCATCTTTTACAATAAAGCGGTCTTTAGGGGATCGGCCGGTAAATTTACCGGTATCACACATTAAGGCTCCTGTGCTAGTCAAATAGCCTTCGCCATTGTTCAAGGCTTCTTCTACCAGCTCAGCAGGGCTTAAGTTCCATAGCACTTCTTTTGCCGCTGTAATGCCTACGCTTTCCAGGCCAACTGCATTAGACTTATTTCCAGATTGTTTCATTAATGAATTCGGTTGATTAGGTTTTTATTAAGAGTAACGAAACTTTGACACAAAAATAGAGAATTTTGGATATTCTTTTAGTACGAGAGCCATATAAAGTGGTTGATTACTCACTTTTTTTAGATAGACATTCTTTTTGGTTTACGTGCGCTGCCATACCTTAGTTCATGCAGTATGTCTGGTTTACCAAATAAAGTATATATAGAAATAGAAGATTGCTTTTATGGAGACTATCTCATACT
>NZ_JBHTLD010000193.1:0-9042 GCF_042678745.1 Pontibacter rugosus
CACAAAATAATAAATGATTTATTCATAATTTCAAGGATTAATGAAATCACAAAAAGTTCGTGGGCATAAGAGACGCCATAAGCAAGTTGAACAGTGGAGGCGGAAAAATCTGGAACTTGACCTTGATTACCTGAAGAGAAATGGAAGTGACCACATAGATATTATAGTGCATCCTTGGTGTGACAACTCAATAACCAAAAGTTCTATACCAGAACCAAATAGGAAAATCAAGCAAGAAATACTGAATGGGCTTCTTGATATTTATGATAGCTGGAAAATACAGCTTGACCAGTTAGGTCAGCCTTACTATCTAAAGATTTGGCTTTATGAGCCACGGTTTTCAAAGTCACAGGTGGTTTGTGCTATAGGTGATAATATAAAAGACTATGAAAATATCTTCTACAAATCAGTTAAAGAAAAGGCACTCAAAACACGCAACTATGGAAATCTAAAAGATAGGCTCGAGCAGTTCAACTGGGAATACTATTTAGATGAAGATCGTTACGATAACTGTGAAATTGGAGAACCAGAACATTATGTTTCACAACAAGATTTTGAAGAAGCTAAAGTTTGGTTTGAGAAGCAACTTAAGAAACCTCATCGGTCAGAAAAGCTGAAAGAACCGATAGGTAACATAACAGAGGTGTACTCTTTTAAACGTGGAAGCCTTTGGTTAGGCATGAAGAAATAAAGTCTTATAACCACACCTTTACCACAGCCACGCCACTACACCAATCCCAAAATCCGTTGCTAACAAATGATAACAACAGAAACGTACCAAAGCAACAAGCCTTTCATTAACTCGCTAATTACAGGATTATTCTATTTCTTATTTACAGTATCAGTTTACTTTATCGAAGTGACGAAAATCCCTTATATGGTGTTAATGCCTTATCTGCCTGGAGTAACATTTCCGCTTTTAACCACCTACTACAATCTGCCTAACGACAAGCGTACAGACAAGAAAGTTTTCATTCATTTTGTTTTGTCTGTTCTAGTTAATCATGGTTGCGTGTGGCTATACAGCGGTGAAGGCAGCATGCCTCACATCGTAGTGGCTGCCGGAGCCGTTGGATCTCTACTATACTTGTTAACCACAAAGTATATACTGAGAAAGAGGCTTTCTCTTACAATGATATGGCTGGCATCTACCTCTAGTGGTCTGGTGTTTTTGCCGTACGATCTTCAGGGTACAAAATCATTCTTTATGCTTGGCCCAGCAATTCTTATTTGGACGCTGATTAACGGGCTACTTCTGAATAGGGAGTATAAAATCTCACCTATACAAGTCGCAAAGGCTTAAAACCTGAGAATATCGTTTTCACAGCCCAACACATTAACTCCTACATTAAAACATGAATTAAAGAAAGCTATATTAGCAAGGAAAAACATATCGTTCCCCTTTTCAACACATAACGCTATACTTCTACACACATGATCCGCCCCTACACCAAAGAAGACCGAGAAGAGTTGCTGCATTTGCTCAGGCTCAACACACCTCTATACTTTGCTGTAGCCGAAGAAGAGGACTTTCAGGAGTACCTTGACCAGCATCTGGAAATCTACTACGTGGTAGAGGAAAAAGGAGCCATAGTGGCTTCAGGTGGTATCAACTACTTTGCTGAAGATAAGCTGGCCCGTCTCTCATGGGATGTTGTACATCCTGACTATCAAGGTAAAGGTGTCGGAAGGGTACTCACCCAGTATCGGATAGAGCAAATTAAGCAAGCCCCTGCTATCGCCACTGTTGTTGTCCGTACAACGCAGCTAGTTTATAGATTTTACGAGAAGATGGGCTTTGAATTAGAAGAAGTAAAAAAGGATTTCTGGGCAGAAGGCTTTGATTTATACCTTATGGCACTCAAAGTAAAGTAACCATCTTCGGCAGCGCACCTTAGTATAAAATACTCATACCTATTTACTTGATTTTTTAGCGGGTTCAGCCCTTTTCATATACTTAGTGGCCTCTATAAATGTCGTATTCCATACTTCCTTTTCATGTGCTTTCAGGTAGTGTAGCAGCTTACTGTGTGCCTCCAGCGATACGTTTAAAGAGTGCTCACCTCCTACCCCATGAAACAGAAACACGATCATGCTATTGGATTTAATGGCCTGCTTCACCAGCTCAATCAGCTCGTCGCCAGATTGCCCGTTGATCATGTACGTGCCGATGTTATAGAAATCCTTCTCACCTATCGGCACCATTTTACCCTGCACGCCCCGCGCTGCCACAAAATCGCCTTTTATAGCATCTACATAAGATTCACCTCCAGCTTCGGTGTCTCCACAAGGGTAGGCAAATGTTCGGTCCTTTTTGCCGTCCACCGACTCCAGCACCGCATTGGTCATCTTGATCTCATCTTTAATACGGCGCACAGAATAGGTAGCCAAATCATATTCTGGTGTCACAAAGCTTCTGCCGGGACTGCTGCCATTGCAGGGGTGGAAAAGCGTATGATTTGCTAACTCATGTCTGTTTGTCGCTACCTTACCCCACTCCTCCATCCGCTTAGAAAATGCATCAGAGGCAGCTGTTAAAAAGAAGGTACCTTTCAAGTTCAGGGAGTCCAGGGCAGGGATGGCATTATCCAGGTGCACGTTTAGGGCATCATCATAGGTAAGCACCACAGCAGCCTTTTTGCCGTTCCAGGGTGCCTTTTTCTGAGCGAAAGCTGGAAAGCTACTCAGGCACACTACAAACAGCAACACAAAGTTTCTCATCAATTTAATCATCTTATAAGGGTGGAGCTTCAACAGTTCATTCATAAGTAAAGCTAAGATAACGGAAATCAGCAATAAAGGCATATCTACTCTACCTCTCACTGCCATTAAAATCAATAACTCATACGCTACATCTTTACACCCAGCCTCTCAAATTCAGTTTCTAAACACTTCTCCCTTCGTTGCGGTTAGTGCTGCTGTTGGTAAAGTAGCAGGTTGCAGCGATGTGATAATTCTTTAGCCAAAACTAAGTGTGATAGCAAAAATAAATTCTCAACAAATTAACAAAACGATTTATCCACAGAAAACCCACACAAGCTGAATTACTTAGCTAATTATCCACTAATACTACCCATACTTTTGATTTTTAATTCCTAAATCTTCAAATTACCTTCGTAACCCTAAACGCGAGTACCATGATGCAAAACGGACTAAACACTGCTCTTCGTAACGATTGGAGCCTGGAAGAAATAAAAGTTATCTATTACAAGCCTGTACTGGAACTGATTGTAGAGGCTGCTAATGTACACAAGCAGTTTCAGGCAACTGGAGAGGTGCAAGTGTGTACGCTACTGTCAGTTAAAACTGGTGGTTGCTCTGAAGATTGCGCTTACTGCCCACAAGCTGCACGCTACCATACGGGCGTGGATGTACATAAACTGATGAGTCAGGAGCAGGTACTTACAGCCGCGCAGCGCGCCAAAGAAGGCGGCTCTACCCGTTTTTGCATGGGTGCTGCCTGGCGCGAGGTACGCGATAACCGCGACTTCGACAAGGTACTGGACATGGTGAAAGGCGTGAACGATATGGGCCTTGAGGTTTGCTGTACGCTGGGTATGGTAAACGAGTACCAGGCAGAGCGTCTGAAAGAAGCAGGCCTTTATGCCTACAACCACAACCTGGACACGTCAGAAGAGAACTACGCCAGCATTATTACAACCCGCACCTACGACGACCGCCTGAACACGATTGATAATGTGCGCAAAGCAGGTATTTCCGTGTGCTCTGGTGGTATTATTGGTCTGGGTGAAACAGACGAAGACCGTATCGGTATGCTTTATACTTTGTCTACTATGGAGCAGCACCCCGAGTCGGTGCCTGTAAATGCACTGGTTCCTGTTAAAGGTACACCACTGGAGAACCAGCCGTTGGTATCGGTTTGGGAAATGGTGCGCATGATTGCCACTGCCCGTATTTTGATGCCTGCCTCTATGGTACGCCTTTCGGCTGGCCGTGAGCGCATGAGCGTGACAGACCAAGCACTTTGCTTCCTGGCTGGCGCGAACTCCATCTTCACAGGCGAGAAACTGCTCACCACTCCTAACCCGGATTTTGACGCAGACAAAGCCATGTTCGAACTACTCGGCCTGAGCCCAAGAAAATCATTTAAAGAAGAAGCCCAGCCAGTGGTGGGTTAGACATTAGATACTAGATGTTAGACAAACATACTTGTACATCTGTAAAGAAGTCTAAAATCTAACGGCTTATGTCTAACATCTTAAAAAAGCTGGAGCAAAAGCTGGCGGAGCGTGCGGCGCAGGGAACTTTGCGTCAGCTCAAAACCACCAGCGGGCTTATTGACTTTTGCTCAAACGACTACCTCGGCCTTGCTCGCTCTGAAGAGCTGCGGGCACTCATCCACAAGGAAGAGGACAAGTATAAACATTTACCATTGGGGGCAACCGGCTCCCGACTTTTATCAGGAAACCATCCGCTTTTTGAGGAGCTGGAAAGTATAATTGCGCGCTACCACCATACAGAGGCGGCGCTGCTGTTTAACTCCGGCTACTCGGCTAATGTGGGGCTACTGTCGGCATTGCCACAGCGCGGCGATACGGTGTTTTATGATGAGGCTAGCCATGCCTCTATGAAAGACGGTTTACGCCTGAGCTTTGCCAAAACCTACTCCTTTCGCCATAACAGTGTGGAGGATTTGCGGCAAAAGCTGAAGCATGCCACAGGGCAGGTATACGTGCTGGTAGAGTCGGTATACTCCATGGATGGAGATGCTGCTCCCTTACGGGAGTTAGCAGAAGTATGTAAAGATCAGGAAGCCGCTTTGATCGTGGACGAGGCACATGCTGTGGGCCTTTACGGAGAAAAAGGCGAAGGACTTGTTTCGGCTCTTGGGCTGGAGCAAGATGTGTTTGCTCAGGTTATTACCTATGGCAAAGCTATGGGTAGCCATGGCGCAGCGGTAGTCGGCCCTCAGGCGCTCCGCGACTTTCTGATCAATTTTAGTCGTGCTTTTATTTATACTACGGGCTTACCAACGCATGCGCTGGTAGCCTTAAAGTGCGCTTATACTTTGTTGCCCCAACTGACTCAAGAGCGGGAAAGGGTAAAAAAGCTGTCGCACCTATTGTACCTAAAACTGAACAAGCTGAGCGGCATTAGCTGCTCACCGGAAAACAGCGTGATACTGTCTGTTTTCCTGCATCAGCCTCAGCGGCTCAAAGAGCTGGCGGCTGCGCTGCAACAAGAAGGTTTTGACGTGCGCCCCGTGCTGCCGCCAACTGTGCCACAGGGTACGGAACGGCTGCGCGTAATTGTGCACGCATTTAATACAGAAGAAGAAATTGACGGTCTCGTGAAGGCCATAGCCAAAGGTACATGAAACAATATTTTGTAACAGGCATCGGAACGGACGTTGGCAAAACAGTTGCCGCAGCCATACTTACCGAAGCACTGCAAGCTGATTACTGGAAACCTGTGCAAGCAGGTGGCCTGGATTTTACGGACACAGACACTGTAAAGAGTCTGGTTTCTAATGCGCGTTCTATTTATCACCCGGAGGCTTACCGTCTCAAGATGGCATCGTCGCCACACAAGGCGGCTGCCGCCGAAGGCGTTGAGATAGACGTAAAATCCATGAAACTACCCGACACCCAAAACAACCTGATTGTAGAGGGAGCCGGAGGCTTGATGGTACCCTTGAACAAGCGCTTTCTGGTGCTGGACCTGGTGCAGCAGCTTGGGCTGGAAGTGGTATTGGTATCACGTAACTACCTGGGAAGTATAAATCATACTTTGCTTACCGCTGAGGTGTTGCGCTATCGTAAAATTCCAGTGGCAGGTATTATTTTTAATGGAGAGGAGAATCCTACGTCAGAAGACTTTATTGTGAAGTATACCGGCCTGCGCCGTTTGCCATCTATACGTCAGGAAGCTGATTTTTGTAAGGATGCCGTTGCAGCTTATGCTCAGGAGTTTAAATCATACTTGTAAGACATTAGAATTTAGATATTAGACGCTAGACCAATGCGCATAATGTCTAAATTCTGACGTCTAAAATCTAGCGTCTAAAACATGAATTTAGCCGAACGCGACCATAACGTTATCTGGCATCCCTATACACAAATGAAAACCGCAGCGCTTCCTGTTCCGATTGTTCGGGGTGAAGGGGCGCTTTTGTTTTCAGAGGATGGTACGTCCTATATTGATGCTGTGGCATCGTGGTGGGTGAACCTGCACGGCCATGCGCACCCATACATTGCGCAAAAAGTAACAGAGCAGCTAAACACGCTGGAGCATGTTATTTTTGCCGGATTCACCCATCCTGCAGCGGTTACTTTTGCCGAGCGCCTGCTACAGATTTTGCCAAGCAATCAAAGTCGCATATTTTATTCTGACAATGGCTCTACAGCTGTAGAGGTAGCCATGAAAATGGCCATCCAATATTGGAATAACCAGGATACTCCTAAGCATAAAATTATTGCCTACCGCGACAGTTATCACGGAGACACCTTTGGTGCGATGGCCATAAGTGCCCGCAGTGCGTTTACCGTACCGTTCTGGCCATACTTGTTTGAGGTGGAGTTTATAGATGTGCCTGTTGCCGGAAAAGAGGAAGAAACCATAAACCAACTGGAGGCACTGGCAAAGCAGGACGACATAGCCGCATTCATTTTCGAACCACTGGTGCTAGGCACAGCCGGTATGGTGATGTATAGCCCGGAGGTGCTGGACCGCCTGCTGCAGATCTGCCAGCAGCACAACATCCTGACCATTGCCGATGAGGTGATGACAGGTTTTGGCCGCACTGGTCGCACCTTCGCCTGTGATTACCTGCACCACCAGCCCGATATGATCTGCATGTCCAAAGGCCTAACAGGAGGCACCATGGCTTTAGGCGCGACCTCGGCCTCTGAAAAGATTTACAATGGCTTTCTTTACGATGATAAGGCAAAAACGCTCTTCCACGGCCACAGCTACACAGCCAATCCTGTAGCCTGCGCCGCTGGCCTGGCAAGTATGGATTTGTTACTAGCACAGGAAGCGCAGGACAACATCAAGCGAATTGTAGAACACCATACAGCTTTTGCACAAAGTATAAACAAATTACCACAGGTGGCACAGGTGCGACAGCAGGGCACGATACTGGCTGTTGAGTTTGAAGACGGCACCACCTCTTACTTCAGCGACCTCCGCGACACCCTCTATAGCTACGGTTTAGATCATGGCGTGATTCTGCGTCCGCTGGGCAACATCATCTATATTATTCCACCTTACTGCATCACTGATGAGCAGCTAGAGCAGGTGTATGAGGTGATTCGGGGAATGCAGCAGGTAGTAGCTGGTGCGAAGCACTATCCGCGCCCCAACCAAACCACCTTGCACGATTAGCTTCTAATTTATACTTCCTCCAGTTACAGAAGCTACAGCTGGAGGAAGTATTATCGTTTTATCCCTTACCTTTGCTGCCAGTTTGAAAGAAGAGAAGCAACATATCGTTATCAAAGGTTGTGGCATCCTATCGCCATTAGGCTATGATGCCGCCAGTGTAGCGGCCGCTTATGCAGCTGGCAAACCTGCTTTTACCACGCAAACACACCAGGGACAAGCTACACCAGTAGCAGCCTTACCTCCCGCTGCTGAACAGCAGCTTGAGCAACTCATCGAAAGCAACTCAGTTTACAAACAACTCGACCGCTCTGTACTGATGGCTGTTTATGCAGCACAGCAGGCGGCGGCACAGGCGGGATGGCTCCATAAAAACGCCTCGGATGATGATGACCTGGCTGTAAACATAGGCTCTTCAAGAGGAGCCACAGGCTTGTTTGAACAGCACTATGAGGCATTTCAGCAAGAGCAGCTCTCATCCAGCGCTTCCCCTACTACTACGCTCGGCAACCTTTCCAGCTGGGTGGCCCATGCCGTTAACGCCGGCGGCGGACAAATCAGCCACTCCATAACCTGCAGCACTGCCCTAATGGCCGTAGCCAATGGTGTAGCCTGGTTGAAGGCAGGTATGGCGAAGCGTTTTCTGGCAGGCGGCACCGAGGCTCCGTTAACAGATTTTACTATTGCCCAAATGAAGGCAGTAGGCATCTACTCCAAATTAGCAGAGCACCCCTACCCTTGCCAGCCTTATGCGCAGGAAAAGCAGAACACTTTTACCCTTGGTGAGGGCGCCGCTGTATTCGCCCTGGAGCAAAATATAACTGCGCCAGGTGATGTTATAATAGAGGCAGTTGGATTCGGATTTGAGAAGCTTACGAGCAAAACAGGCATCTCTTCCGAAGGGCTGAACTTTCAGAAATCGATGCGGCAAGCGTTGACGCAATTACCAGCACAGGACCAACAGGTAGATCTGATTATTACCCATACCCCCGGCACCCGCGCCGGCGATAGGGCAGAACTAGCTGCCATACAAGCTGTTTTTGGTGATACTTCACCAGCCATCACGACTAACAAGTGGCTCATTGGCCATACCTTAGGAGCATCCGGTGCTTTGAGTATACAGTATGCGTTGCACATTCTAGAGCAACAGCAATTCACCTCTATACCATACCCACATCTACTTCCACATCAGGATAGTTCTCAAATCAACCGTATTATGATCAATGCAGCAGGCTTCGGAGGTAATGCGGCCAGTATTGTGCTCCAAAAACGCTAAGGTGTAGTTTGATAAACAAATGTGCCGGAAGTGGTGGCTAGTAGCTAAATCTATAGGTGTTGCTTTAGAGTAAATAGGGAGGGTTTAGCTGTATAAAGTTATAGTAAGTCGTGCTATGCAGCCTAACTATAAGGGCTGTTTATCATTCCCAAAAAGTGATTTATACAGTTGCTTCCAAACCTGGATTACCTCACAAACCTACACCTACCCGTGTGTTAAGTTGATATAAATTTTCTCTACAAAATCCCCTTATCTAAGCAGCAAATAGCCGATTGGACCTTAACTATTTCATCAACAGCAACTCATACACTTGCAAAACAGTACAATATATAAATCAGAAAAGTGAAAGTTAGAACTATATCTTTTTTCTTTTATCACTTTTCTGCACGCTCTCATACATGATTTGAACGGAATTCTTATAC
>NZ_JBHTLD010000194.1:0-9012 GCF_042678745.1 Pontibacter rugosus
CCCGCTGCACTAGTGCAGCGGGCGCTCTTCTTATACTTACTGAAGGTTGAATTATTTCTTCTTTTCTTCTTTCTTCTCAGTAGTCTTAGCCTTCTCAGCTTCGTAAGCCTCGTTTAGACCTTCCACCACCTGCGTCGTAATATCAAGTGTAGAGTCACCGTAAAGGATGGCGCTATTGCCTCGCTGGTAGGTTAACACCATTCTATAGCCACGCTCTTCGCTGATCTTCTTCAGGTATTCCTCAACGCGGTCGTAAATCTTCTTCATTTCCTCAGACTCTTCTGTAGCAAGTTCGTTACCTGAGCTTTGCTGCAGGGCCTGTAGCTGCTGCTGCTTTTGCGCCAGGCGTTGCTCCGTAGAAGCTCTTTGCTGCTCAGACATGCCGGCGGCCGACTGCTGGTAACGCTGCACTTCTTTTTGGAAAGACTCTGCCTGAGAGCGAAGATCTTTTTCTTTCTGACCTGCTTTGCCTTGCAGGCGGTCGCGCACATCTTTAAAATAGCCATAGTTTGTCAGAAGAGAATCTGAGTTTACATAAACTATCTCTGGAGAACCTACAGCAGTTTCAGCGTTAGTGGCAACAGTAGCAGTGCCATTGGTTGGGGCTTTCTCGCAGGCTACCAACATGGCAGAAACTGCAGCTAACCCTAATGTCATCTTTAAAACTTTCACGCTTTATCTAATTATGTTTAGTTGGAAGATTTAGCAGCTTAAATATAAAAGTATTTTAAGCCAAAAACCTAATGTTTGAGTACTTCCTGGTAAGTTTCTTCGGCTTCCATCAAGCCATTTGCATCCAGTTGCGTCAGGCGCACGTGCTTTGTTTCGTTCACCAGCACAGGGTCATACTTGGCTGCCACGCGTACGTAGTTCTCTGTCCAGCCTTCCATCACCCCGTCTTTCACATCGTCTTCGAAAAGCACCGTAAATTCGCGGCCAATGTTTTCTTCGTAAAAATGTCGCTTCTTTTTTTCAGACAGAATGCGCAGCATATCTGCCCGGCGGTTTCGCTCCTGTATACTTACTTTGCCTTCCATTTCAGGAGCCAATGTGTTTTCGCGCTCTGAGTATGGGAACACGTGCAGGTAACTTACATCAAGCCCATTTATAAAATTGTAAGTCTCCAGAAAGTCTTCTTCAGTCTCTCCCGGAAATCCGACAATCACATCAACGCCGATACAGCAATGCGGCATCAACGATTTGATGGTAGCCACACGGTCTGCATATAGCTCGCGCTGGTAGCGGCGGCGCATTAGTTTCAGAATTTTGTTGGAGCCGGATTGCAGCGGTACGTGGAAGTGCGGCATGAAGCGCTGGCTCTGCGACACGAACTGAATAATCTCATCTTTCAGCAGGTTGGGCTCAATAGAGGAAATGCGGAAACGCTCTATACCAGCAACTTGATCCAGCTCCTGTACCAGCTCGTAAAAAGACTCCACCCGATTACCATCCTGTATTCCGAAATCGCCTGTATTTACACCCGTAAGAACAATCTCTTTCACGCCTGATTCAGCAATCTCGTTGGCAGACCTTACTACGTTGGCTATACTATCGGAGCGGCTGCTGCCACGAGCAAGCGGTATAGTACAAAAAGAGCAGGAGTAGTCGCAGCCATCCTGCACTTTCAAGAAAGTGCGTGTTCTGTCGCCAAAAGAATAGGAGTTGTGAAAGGTATTGGCTTCAGAAATAGGACTAGCGTATACTTGGGCTTTATCTTTTTTCTCGAATGTCTCCAGGATGTCTACCAGTTGAAACTTCTCAGCGGCTCCTAATACGGCATCCACTCCGGGTATTTCAGATATTTCTTTCGGTTTGAGCTGTGCATAACAGCCCACTATCGTAATAAAAGCGTTAGGAGAATGCTTCAGAGCTTCCTTCACAATTTTACGACATTTTTTATCTGCGTTATCAGTTACCGAACACGTGTTGATCACATAAATGTCCGGCGTATCGGTAAACTCTACCTTCTCAAAACCGCGCTCCTGGAAAATACGGCCAATGGTGCTGGTTTCAGAGTAGTTAAGTTTGCAACCTAAGGTATAAAAAGCTACTTTCTTCATAATCAGGGCGCAATTTACGAAATTAATTGTGAAAGAGCAGTTGTGATCCAGCGGGAATAAATAATTGCTGTTCAGCTGGTTCTGCTTTTTCAACCAAGTATCACAGATTTAAGTTGACAGATTTTCTGTCTGTTTTGCTGGTCTACACTATATTACAAGGCTTACTTCTTTACGAAATCATCAAAAGAGAACTGCATGTAGGCTTTTGCGTTCTGCAGCTGTTCATCTGTCAGGTCTTCGTCTTTGGTAATGGGTTGCTTTGCTGTATTATCGAAAGTTAAAATCCCCTGCGGAGTTACATAGCCAAAGCCATCATTGAAAACATAAAATGCAAAAGGAGAGGAGCTTGCAGCTAGCAGGTTGCGGCTCCACTTAAACTGGTTGTGCGGTAAATTTAGCTGCGTGAGTAGTGTTGCGACAATGTCCGTTTGGCTTCCGATAGCGTCAACCTGCTTTTTAGTTTCTCTCAAAGCGCCGCCTGTAAGTATAAAAGGAATTCTGAACTTGCTTGGAGCATGGTTCTGATCATTGCCAGGTAAAGGATGCCCATGATCAGCGGCGATAACGACCACAGTGTTTTGCCACCATGGCTGTTGCTTGGCTTCATCTATGAATTTGCCCAGTGCCCAGTCCGTATAGTATACACTGTTGCGAAACATGACTTCTTCAGTAGTACCGGGAAATTTAGCTGGAATAGGTATTTCAAAAGGCTCATGGCTGCTTAAAGTATAAACGGTGGAGAAGAACGGCTTTTTCTCCTGTTTCAGGTCCTTCAGTACGCGCTCGAACAATACATGATCATGAGCTCCCCATTTAGAATTATAAGTGCTGGGGTCAAAATCATACTTGTCAATCAAGCGGTCGTAGCTCCCGTTTCGTAAGTATGATTTGATGTTGGCGAACTCCAGTTCTCCTCCATAATAATAGCTGGTGCTGTAGCCTTCCTGTGCCAGCACCTCGCTTAGCTGGGGCAGCTTCTCAGTCTTCTGCGGATATTTGATAATAGAGGTTGTTGTCTGCACCGGATATCCGCTCAGCAGCGCCACCATGCCTTTCTCACTGCGGTCTCCGGCGGCGTATATATTTGTGAAGTTAATGCCTTCGCTTGCCAGCCTATCAAGGTTTGGCGTAACACCCTGCTCACCACCAAGGCTGCCAATCAGTTTGGCAGTATAGCTCTCTAAGATGATAAACAATACATTAGGCTGCTTTGCCTCGACTAGTTGTTCTGTAGAATCAGCAGCAACCGCAGCATATAGGGCAAGTACGCGCTGCTCAGCCTCTTGCTCTGGCAGGTACTGGTATGGGTTGTGTCCAGACTTTTCGTACTTCAGCAGCGCGTGCATCAAATTCCAGGGCATGTTTAGGCCGGCATGGTTAGCAAACGGTTTGTTGGAAAAGTAAACGACACTCTGGTTGATAGGAATTTGCTGCCAGCCACCTCGCAGTGGCAATACCAACAGCGCCAGAAAGAAGAGGCAAAGCCCACTGGCTAGCCACTTGTGAAGCTGCAAAGTATAGTGCCGCAAATCAAAGAATCTGCTGTACAATAATATAAAGGCTACTGAAATGGTAAGTGACACTAATAATAAGAGAAACACCGGTGCTCCGGCAGCTGAAGCAGCCATTTCTCCTGGCGAATTCAAGTATTGCAAAGGAGAGGCATCCAGGCGAAACCCCCAATGGCTGTACAGCTCCAGGTCAGCAGCTAAAAGAATAGATAGGAATAGCAGCAGAAAGAATGTATAATAACGAACTGCTGCTGCAAGACGAACTTTCTCGGAGAAGGTGGAAAGCAGTGTGAGCAAAAACGGCAACAGGCTTATGTATGCCGCAAAGGAAGCATCCAGCCTTAAGCCATAGATAAAAGTGGAAGCTACTTCTGAGGAGGTGAGTTCGGAACTTCTATCCAGGTGGTAAATCAGAAAGATAGCCCTGGCTACTATAAAATATAGTAGCCAAAACAGAAAGTATAAAGGAGGGAAAGCAATACGATTTTTCACGCCACAAATATAAAACATAAGTCAGCCTTCCGTAACAGTTTATTTTTGGCTATGGTTTCAACGTATTAGTATGGGTTGAAGAACAAGGGGTGTGGTAGAGTTTTGCTATAGTTTTTTTGAAAACACCCCTTTTATTAACAGGGGGTGTTTAGATGATTTGTGCCTATTTTACAAAAACACCCTTAATTTTTAAAGCCCTATTGTATGGAGTGTTGTTTTTCTGTCTATCTTTGTTTCAGAATTAAAACCCAACCCTATCATAACCCATGGCAATTCTTAGATTTAAAGCGCTGGAGCTTGTAAGTCAGCGTAAAGTAGAGGAAGTAGCACTGCCTTCCCCCAAAATTTCAGACTATTTCGGAGAAAACGTATTTACTAAAGATGCCTTACGTTCTACGATGTCTTCAGAAAACTATAAGCGTTTATTGCGCACGATAGAAACTGGCGATAAAGTAGACAGAGAACTTGCCGATGCTGTAGCAGCTGCCATGAAAACCTGGGCTACCAGCAAAGGTGCTACGCACTATACGCACTGGTTTCAGCCGTTGACAGGAGCAACAGCTGAAAAGCATGATTCCTTCTTCGATTTAACTAGCGAAGGCGAAGCAATTGAAAGCTTTAAAGGAAGCGCCCTGGTGCAGCAGGAACCAGATGCCTCATCTTTCCCAAGCGGTGGTATTCGTAATACGTTCGAAGCCCGGGGATACAGCGCCTGGGATCCATCCTCTCCGGCTTTCCTGATTGAGAACGCCAGCACCAAGACCCTTTGCATCCCAACCATCTTCGTGTCTTATACAGGCGAAGCACTCGATTATAAAACGCCGCTTCTGAAGTCGCTAAAACTGTTGAACGATGCGGCTGTGCCGGTTTGCCAGTATTTCGACAAAGAAGTTACGAAAGTAAACACAACGCTAGGTATCGAGCAGGAGTACTTCCTTGTAGATAAAGCTTTATATGAAGCACGCCCAGACTTAGTTGTTTCAGGACGTACCCTTTTCGGTCACTCTCCTGCAAAAGGACAGCAGCTCGAAGATCATTACTTTGGTAGCATTCCGGGGCGTGTACATGCCTATATGCTGGAGTTTGAAAAAGAAGCACTTCGTTTAGGTATACCGTTGCGTACGCGCCACAATGAGGTGGCGCCGCACCAGTTTGAGTGTGCTCCAACATTTGAAGATGCTAACCTGGCAGTAGATCATAACCAGCTTTTGATGGATATCATGGGCCGTGTGGCAGATCGTCATAACCTTAAAGTGTTACTGCACGAAAAGCCTTTTAAAGGTGTAAACGGCAGTGGAAAACATAATAACTGGGCCATGAGCACGAGCACAGGTATCAACCTGTTGAGCCCAGGCAAAAGACCAAAGGAAAACCTTCAGTTCCTGACGTTCTTCATCAATACCATCATGGCTGTGCACAAGCACGCGGACCTGCTGCGCTCTTCTATTGCATCTGCCAGCAATGATCACCGCCTGGGTGCAAATGAGGCGCCTCCAGCTATCGTTTCTGTATTTATTGGGCAGCAGCTGACGGCTATACTTGATGAATTCGAGCGCACCTCAAAAGTACCTATGGAAAAAGGCGATAACATGTACCTGAAATTGGGCATCGACCGCATTCCAGAAGTTCTTCGCGATAACACAGACCGTAACCGTACGTCTCCTTTTGCCTTTACAGGCAATAAGTTTGAATTCCGTGCCGTGGGTTCTTCTGCCAACTCGTCGTCTCCAATGACGGTGTTAAACACCATCGTGGCAGATCAGTTGATCGAGTTCCGCCAGTCAGTGGATGCGCTTATCGATGAGAAAGGCATGAAGAAGGAACTAGCTATTATTCAGGTACTGCGTGACTATGTAGCAGCTTCTAAAGCCGTTCGCTTCGAAGGTAACGGTTATTCAAAGGAGTGGGAAGATGAAGCAGCAGCTCGTGGCTTGTCTAACATCAAATCTACACCGCGTGCTCTGGATGTTCTGGATAGTAAAGCTGTGAAAGATATCTTCACCAAGCACCGCATCTTTACAGAAGTAGAGTTGGAGGCACGTCATGAGATTTTGCTGGAGGAGTATGTGAAGAAAATCCAGATAGAGTCTCGTGTCATGGGAGATCTTGCCATTAACCATGTGGTACCAACTGCTATTGCTTACCAAAATAAGCTGATCCAAAATGTGCGTGGCCTGAAAGAAATAGGGCTGGAGGACGAGTACACAGAAAGTATCATCGAAGCAATCAAGACAATGTCGCGCCATATCACAACCATTCAGAAGAATGTGAACGAGATGATAGAGGCACGTAAAGTAGCGAATAAAGTAGAAGATGCGCGTGAGCGGGCCATCATGTATAACGAGCAGATATTTAGCTACTTCGATACCATTCGTTATAGTGTAGATAAGCTGGAACTGATGGTGGATGACGAAGATTGGCCGCTGGTGAAATACCGTGAACTATTGTTCCGTCACTAAGATCTTAACACAAGATAATTAAGTTGATTATGCAAAGGCACCTGTAACAGGGTGCCTTTGTTTTTTATAAAATACAAAGTTTAGTGGCGAAGCTAAAGGAGATCTAATGGCTCTGATTTACCGACTGTAGCTGTCTTTTTAACCCGTGATGCGAGTTTTAAAACTGAGTACTTTTTGAGGTAAGGTTTTTGATATTTTAGATTCAACAGCAAGTATAAGTGGCTGAGTAACTATTTCAGTATTCTAAATATCAGAATCTGCGGGAGGTTGCGTATAAATTTACGTATTTTGCCTTTTGAACAAAGCAGATGCGACTTTAGTTAAAGACACAGATGGAATTTCAACTTCAAGAGATGAATAAAGCCTATTGCCCTAGCCTGGTGGAGTATAAACGCAGAAAAACGCGTGTTGTCAACATTGGAGGTATACCTGTGGGGGGCGATTACCCTATACGGGTACAGTCGATGACTACAGTGGACACCATGGATACCTTGGGCTCTGTGGAGCAGTGTATCCGCATGATAGAGGCAGGTTGTGAATATATCCGTATCACAGCTCCAAGTATAAAAGAGGCAGAAAACCTTCAAAACATAAAGGAGGAGCTAAACAAACGTGGCTATCAAGTTCCGTTAATCGCAGATATTCACTTCACACCGAATGCCGCAGAGGTGGCTGCACGGATTGTAGAAAAAGTACGTGTAAATCCCGGCAACTACGCCGATAAGAAGAAATTCCAGGTTATTGAGTACGATGATGTCTCGTATCAGGCAGAGCTGGACCGCATCAGGGAGCGTTTCGTGCCTTTGGTGCGCATCTGCAAAGAGCACGGCACCGCAATGCGTATCGGTACCAACCATGGTTCTTTATCAGACCGCATCCTGAGCCGCTACGGCGATACACCGCTGGGCATGGTGGAAAGCGCGCTTGAATTTATTCGCATCTGCGAAGCAGAAGGATACTATGATATAGTGATTTCGATGAAGGCCTCGAACACGCAGGTAATGGTACAGGCGTACCGCTTGCTGGTTCAGAAGCTGGATGAAGAAGGATTACAGCCGTACCCCTTGCACCTGGGCGTTACAGAGGCTGGTGAGGCAGAAGACGGCCGTATCAAATCGGCGGTAGGCATCGGTACCTTATTGGAAGACGGCTTAGGAGATACTGTGCGTGTTTCGCTTACCGAAGCGCCAGAGGCAGAAGCTCCGGTAGCGCAGGCGCTCATTGACAGGTATACGCATCGTGCAGAAAAAGCAAAGCCTATCAAGCCTGTTTGCAATGTACCTATTAATCCGTTTCAGTACCACAAACGAGAGACAGTAGAGGTTGAAAATCTGGGTGCTACGAATGTGCCACGTGTGATGGCAGATTTTAGCAGACTGACAGATGTTCAGTATGCTGACCTGAAATGTGTAGGGCACTTGTACTCGATGCTGCTGGACAAATTCAACATGAATGATTTAGGGGCAGATTATATTTACACCGGCGACAATGCTATCTCATTCATGCTTCCGAACGGA
Source organism: Pontibacter rugosus (assembly GCF_042678745.1). Taxonomy (NCBI): domain Bacteria; kingdom Pseudomonadati; phylum Bacteroidota; class Cytophagia; order Cytophagales; family Hymenobacteraceae; genus Pontibacter; species Pontibacter rugosus. The sequence goes on from NZ_JBHTLD010000194.1 coordinate 8,040, forward strand.
CTGAAAGAGATGGTTAACTACGGTGCCTGGTTACAGGCAGAGCAGCGCGATGACCGTCACCCGCTCATAGAAGCTACTGCCTATGTGCAGGGAGTGGAGTTTCATAGATCGCTTAACTTTATACTTGCCACTATCAACGACTTAACCTCTGAGTTACTGGAAAAGCTGAAGCAAGACAATACAGCGGTGCTAGTATTACATACAGAAAATGAACATGCTATGCCTGAGCTGCGCAAATGCTTCTTCAGGTTGATGAACAATGGTGTCCAAAACCCTTGCATTATCAAACGTGCTTACGGCAAATTGACTGATGATGAAGTACAGCTTTATGCTGCCACCGATGTTGGTGGGCTGTTAATTGATGGTTTAGGAGATGGTATACTGTTGGGCACTGAACAATTGCCAGCGCAGGAAAAGCCATTAGAGTTACAGACAATTGATAAGCTTAATAATTTGAGCTTTGGCATTTTGCAGGCAGCCCGCACGCGCATGAGCAAAACAGAGTATATCAGCTGCCCAAGCTGCGGCCGTACTCTATTCGATTTGCAGGAAACGACAGCCATGATACGTAAGCGAACCGACCACCTGAAAGGCGTGAAGATTGGAATCATGGGCTGCATCGTAAACGGTCCGGGCGAAATGGCAGACGCTGATTATGGATATGTGGGTGTGGGTAAAGACAAAATAGCGCTGTACCGTGGCCAGAATGTCATCAAAAAGGCTGTACCTGCAGATCGTGCCGTAGACGAATTGATTGATTTGATACGGGAAGATGATAAATGGATAGAGCCAGTTCAGGTAATCGATTAAATTTATCTGTTTGTCCGAAAGCTGCTTAGAAGTAAAAGAAATTCTGAATCTTGATTTGTTAGATATTCTAAAGCATCTTCTAAAAAGATTGACTTAATTAAATGATTTTCTGCTGAATATTGTTGAATTAGTAGCAAGACAAGGTGTAACGTTCGCTTTGAAT
>NZ_JBHTLD010000195.1:0-8988 GCF_042678745.1 Pontibacter rugosus
ATATAATCCACCTTATATTTATTCCAAAGGGTGTGTGATTATTAAAGAATGTTTAGATAATGCGATAGCAAAAGGTTTATTAGTGCAAAGGCACAAAAAAAGGAGGCAGTAAACTTTACTGCCTCCTTGCAACGTAGATATGATTCAGACAATCAATCCAGATCCCGATCCCCTCGCTTCAGCTCCTCCACCGAACGCATCACTTTATCTTTCAAGCTGCTCTTATACTTCTCCAGCCTGTCTGCCACAGCAGCGTTGTTGGTTCCGATGATTTCAGCGGCAAGTATACCTGCGTTTAAGGCTCCATCTAAAGCTACGGTTGCCACGGGTATACCGCCCGGCATCTGAAGTATAGACAGCACAGAGTCCCATCCATCAATGGAATTGCTTGATTTTACCGGTACGCCTATAACTGGTAGTGTAGTGAGAGAAGCAACCATACCTGGCAGGTGTGCTGCTCCGCCAGCTCCGGCAATTATCACTTTAAGACCACGCTTTCGGGCATTTTCAGCATACTCAAACATACGGTGCGGCGTGCGGTGAGCAGAAACAATGGTCAGTTCGAAAGGCACGCCAAGCGTTTCCAGGATTTCGGCAGCGGCATCCATGATGCGCAGGTCAGACTGGCTGCCCATAATAATACCTACTAAGGGTTGTTGTGTGGTTGTGGTTTCTTCGGCCATACTTATGCTTTTACCTTAATTACATTTTTTATTTGTTCTGCACGCGCTTGAGCTTCTTCTATGTCTTTGCCCAGCACAGTAATATGCCCCATTTTGCGGGCTGGGCGCGTATACTTTTTGCCATACAAATGGATGTACACGCCTGGCACCGCCAGCGCCTCCTGCATCCCCTCATAGGCAGCCTCTCCGTCGTACCCAGGCTCTCCCAGCAAGTTCAGCATGACGGCGGCACTCTGTATGTCTGTAGCACCTAACGGTAGGTTAAGTATCGCCCGCAGGTGCTGTTCGTACTGCGAAGTATAATTAGCCTTGATGGTGTGGTGCCCACTGTTGTGCGGCCGCGGAGCCACTTCGTTTACCAGAATCTGCCCGTCTTTGGTCTGAAACATTTCTACGGCAAGTATACCCACCATGTCAAAAGCCTCAATTACACGGGTAGCAATCTCGATGGCGTGGCGCTGCAGTTTGTAAGGCACATTGGCTGGCGCAAAAAGAGAATCTACCAGGTTGTGCTCCGGGTGAAAACTCAGCTCCACCACCGGGAAAGCAGTTACCTCTCCGTTGGCATTGCGGGCCACTATTACTGATATCTCTTTCTCAAAATCTACCAGCTTCTCCAGCACCGATGGTTCCTCAAAAGCTTTCTCAATGTCTGCTTCACTGGAAAGGCGGGTTACGCCTCTCCCATCATAGCCTTCGCGGCGCAGCTTCTGGAAAGCAGGTAAGAAATTAAGCTGCTGCTGCTGCAGCTCCTCTTTATCTTTTAGAACTATAAAATCTGAGGTTGGAATGTTGTGCTGGCGGTAGAACTCTTTTTGCAGCCCTTTATCCTGAATAGTACGCACAGTTTTAGCATCAGGGTATACTTTTACGCCCTCCTGCTCCAGCTTCTCCAGAGCATCCGCATTCACGTGTTCAATCTCTATGGTTAGTATGTCACAGTTCTTACCGAACTCGTACACAGTCTCGTAATCGCGGAAGCTGCCTACGTAAAACTCATGGCAGATATCTTTACACGGTGCGTTTTCATCTGGGTCCAGCACCAGGGTGTAGAGGTTAAAATCTAGCCCGGCCTGCATGAGCATACGGCCTAACTGGCCGCCGCCAAGTATACCTAGCTTTACTTCTCCTTTCATAAATCGTAACGGTTTGGGTTGTTCTTCCTCAAAAATAAGCATAATGAACGTAGCCTGACGACAACCTTTGTAACAATTATCACCGTACAGAGGCATATTTTGATTTACATCAGCAAACACCTATATTTAATCCTACGCCACATTTAGCTGGACCAATAATACTTATGGAGATCATACTCGCCACCCTTTCTGCCTTGTTTTCAGTAGTAAACCCCTTTGGTGCCATGCCTGTGTTTCTGACGCTTACGCAAGATGACACACCAGAGCAACGTAACCAGCAGGCCCTGAAAGCGTGCTTATACATGGTCGGCATTTTAGCGATTTTCTTTCTGGCTGGCCAGTATGTCCTTAATTTCTTCGGCATCCGCATTCATGATTTGCGCATTGCTGGTGGTTTGATGATTATGCGCGCTGGATTTGAGCTACTGGCTCCTGGCGGTAGCAAAAAGAAAATTGCGCCGGATGTGGTAGAAGAAGGTCAGCAAAAAGAAGACATTTCCTTCACACCGCTTGCTATGCCTATGCTATCCGGCCCGGGTGCGATCGCGGTAAGTATAGGCTTGTTTACTACCTCCTTGTCGTACCTCGATATGGTCATGATCTTGATAGGCATTATACTTCTGGCGGCCCTTTCTTATATCATACTTCGCTTTTCTCACCAGCTCACTCGCTTTATGGGGAAATCTGGTTTGGCTGCGCTCTCCCGTATCATGGGCTTTATTGTACTCTCTATCGGGGTTAACTTTATTGTGTCGGCTCTAACAGCACTTTTCTTTAGCGAGAACTAGACCGTTAAACACATTCTTTTTACAGAAGCGTGCCCGTTCATAACTCTGAATCCTTCTGTGGCTTTACCAGCTAGCCTTGGTCTGCTTTGTAAGTACTGTTCTCAGTAAGTGTCGTTCTCAAAGTATAAGCACTGTAGCATGATACTCTTACCACCTGTCCACAATGCTCTTCCAGAGTATCCTACCGGGTAAGGTGCAGCAGCAAAACCTAGAAATTAATAAGTATACTTCTTGAGTAATGCAGGCAGCAGCTACATGCGTTATCCCCGTTCTTTCCGTGGGTGTAAGGTCCTTCAGCAAAAACCTCCTGCTCACAATTAACCATACAACAACACCGCGCTAACACTGCCATAACCTCCTCTTTCTACTTTTGCTGCCGAATCAAAGCACCTTTATGGAGATTATCCTTGCTACGTTTTCGGCACTTTTCACTGTAGTAAACCCTTTTGGGGCCATGCCAGTTTTTCTCACCCTTACCCAAGATGACACTCCCTCCTATAGAAACCAGCAAGCGTTGCGGGCTTGCGTGTATATGGCACTTATACTTTCTGTTTTCTTTCTGGCGGGGCAGTATGTATTAAACTTCTTTGGGATTCAACTCCACGATATCCGTATTGCAGGAGGCTTAATGATTATGCGAGCCGGGTTTGGCTTGCTCACCAGTAAAGCACACAGAGGCAAAAAAGTATCAAAAGGTGTGCTGCAGGAGGGCCTGGAGAAAGACGATATATCCTTTACACCACTGGCCATGCCCATGCTTTCGGGTCCGGGGTCTATTGCCGTAAGTATAGGCATGTTTACTCCTGCGCTTACGTACCAGGACATGGGCTTTACAATAGCAGCAATTGCCTTGGTGGCAGCAGTTACGTTTGTTATACTTGTGTTCTCCCACCAGCTGATAACTTACTTGGGTAAAGCAGGCTTATCTGCTTTATCCAGAATTATGGGCTTTATTGTGCTTTCCATCGGAGTCAATTTTATCACAACGGGTATCCTCTCCTTATTAGGGAAATAGGCCGATGCTTTTGCCTGCGGTTTCCTTTGGCAAGGTAAAAGCTGTATATTTGTATCATGCAACTGAAGAATGACTTGCTTTTGAGAGCTGCAAAGGGTGAGGCTGTAGAGCGCACTCCTGTATGGCTCATGCGCCAGGCTGGCCGCATTTTACCTGAATACCGTGCCGTACGCGAAAGCCTGAGTGGCTTTAAAGAACTGGTAGAAACACCAGAACTTGCTGCTGAGGTTACCATCCAACCAGTAGATATCCTGGATGTAGATGCTGCTATTATATTCTCTGACATCCTGGTGGTGCCGGAGGCAATGGGCTGCACCTATGAGATGATCGAAAAGCGCGGACCAATATTCCCGAACACCATCCGCACCGAGGCTGATGTAAAAAAACTGCGCGTAGCCGACCCGCATGAGCACCTGCATTATGTGTTGGATGCCATCAAGGTTACTAAAAAAGCACTTAATGGTCGTGTCCCTTTAATTGGTTTTGCTGGCGCACCTTGGACTATCTTAGCCTACATGGTAGAGGGAAGCGGTTCTAAGACTTTTTCAAATGCACGTGGCCTGCTGTATACCAACCCTAAAATGGCGCACCAACTGCTGCGCATGATTACAGATACCACCATTGCTTACTTACAGGCACAGGTAGAAGCTGGTGCTAACCTTATACAGGTATTCGACTCATGGGCAGGTATACTTTCCCCGACGCAATACCGCGAGTTTGCCCTACCCTATATTTCTGAAATCTGTGATGCCATCCGTAACGTACCGGTAACTGTATTTGCCAAAGGTGCTTTCTTTGCCCTGGAAGATTTCAGTAAGCTGAACTGCGAAACCATTGGCCTGGATTGGAACATGGAAATAAATGCTGCACGCCAGCAAGTAGGACCTAACAAAACGCTGCAGGGCAATATGGACCCGTGCCTGCTTTACAGCTCATTTGACACCATCCAGCACGAGACAATCAAGATGCTGAAGGAGTTCGGTCCTCAACGCCACATTGCCAACCTGGGCCACGGCGTGTATCCTGATACAGACCCGGAGAAGGTAAAGTGCTTTATCCAAACTGTAAAAGAGTACGGCGGCGCAGTTAAAGGTTAACCTTTACCAGTTAACAAATATCATAATAAAAAGGGCCTGTTATACTTATATAGCAAGCCCTTTTTTATTGCTTCAGCACTAAATATACTTAGTACTGATAATTGTTAAATGAAAGTTGAAAACTGTTACCCTACTGCCAGGTGTGTAGCCGGATACTTGTAAGCGATAGATGAGGCTCTTGTACTCAGAGCCAAAGCCAGCGTAAGGGTTCCTACCCTACCCATGTACATAGAAAGTATAATCACACTTTTGCCGGCATCCGAAAGCCCCGCTGTTATACCTGTGCTAAGCCCCACTGTTGCGAAAGCAGATACCTGCTCAAAAGCAAGCTTCAGAATATCGAACTGCGCATCGGTAATAGCAAGTATAAATACAAACAGCATGTTAAACCCAACCGCAAATGCAAATACGGTAAAAGCTTTATAAGCCACAGAGTGAGGTATAGTGCGATGGCCGATTTCCATGTTCCGCTTGTTGCGGATAGTAGTAAGTACCGCAAACAGAATCACAGAGAAAGTGGTCGTCTTGATACCACCACCCGTTGAGCCCGGTGATGCGCCTATAAACATCAGCACAATAAACATCAGGAGTGTTGGCACTGTCAGCGCTGAAATATCTACCGTGTTAAAACCTGCCGTACGTGTGGTTACAGACTGGAAAAATGCGGTAATCAGCGCCTCTGCAAAGTTCATATCCGATAGCGTATTAAAGTACTCCAGCAGGAAAAAGCCTACTGTGCCTATCGTTAGAAGTATAGCTGTAGTATACACCACCACACGGGTCATCATTTTCCAGTTTCTCCAGGGCTTGGCCATTCGGTTACGCATGGCTGTGGGAGAAAACAAATCCAGGATAGTCGGGAAACCTAAACCTCCTAAAATGATGAGCATAGCAATAACCAGGTGCAGCAAGTAAGAAAACCTAATTGGCTGCGTATAAAGCCCTTCCGGATAAAGTGAAAACCCACCGTTACAGAATGCCGACACTGCATGAAAGACCGAAAAGAATATTTTACTTCCCAAGTTAGTGAACTGCGCCTCAGGGCCCCACATAAAGAAAATTGCTACTGCACCAATTCCTTCAATCACAAGGGTTAAGAAGATAAGCTTGCGCAACAGGCCTTTTGTCGAAAACAACGACTCGCTCTCCAGCAGTTCATACATCGCTACGTGCTGCTTTATACCAATGCCTTGTTTCATCAGAGAGGCAAAGAAGGTAGCAAACGTTAGTATACCCAATCCTCCCATCTGGATAAGCAGCAAAAGCACAACCTGACCTGAAAAAGTAAAGTAGGTGCCAGGGTCTACCACGGCAAGCCCGGTGACACAGGATGCACTGGCAGACATAAAAAGTGCATCTATAAAACGCATCCCATCAGGAGCATTAGTCATTTTGGGCAGCATAAAGAGGCCGGTACCCAGCAGAATCAGAAAAATAAAGCTGAGCAGGAAAGTAAGGGATGGCTTTAACTGTATGGTTCTGAGGTGGATTCTGGTTTCCAGCAATTCTACAATCAGAAACACGAGCATGTAGAGCGATATCATCACCCGGTAGAACTCCACCGACAGCGGTATACCTACCCCCTCAAACACATTGTAGATAATAGGAAAGCCAAAAAGATACGTGCAAACTTGGTTGATGAACACGATGGTCATCAAAATAGCTTCGAACCACGTTCGTTTCAGGAACTTCCGACGCTCAAAGGAATACAGAATGCGCAAAAAGTAAATAATTACGAAAACTGCCAGTATACCATCAATGGCATAAAATAGCATACGCAGGGTAGCAGGGTTTTCCACTACACCATGTGCATACACGAGCAAGCCTACAGCTAGAATCGTTAAAAGATAAGCTGTGCGGCGCATAATGGTATACGCGCTCAGCTTACTGTCATACAAAAATCTATTTAGCGATTCTGTGTTCATGTGTTTCAAACAACCTTATTTGCTCTGCTTCCTCCAATAACCGCTGCTTATCAACGGGTACTACTCCAACTTGTTCGCACACCAATCCACCGCCCAGGTTGCTTAGGCCAGCCATAAAAGGCATAGAAGTTTTTAGCGCCATACAAAGTGCAGCTATACTTATCACAGTATCTCCAGCACCGGATACATCTGATATGGCCCGGCGATGCGCGCCAATATAAGTTTTCTCGTTGCCATCGGCCACAAAAACCCCTCTTTCTGAAAGCGTAACCAACACCTGCTTTATCTGAAGCCGCTCCTGTAGTTCCTCTACTGCATCTTCAAAAGCAGGCAGGTTTTCATCTGCGAAATCAACTTTAAGTCCCTCTTTTAGTTCTTTCAGGTTGGGCTTAAAGAGTGTGCAGCCCACATAGCTCAAGAAATTTTTCTTTTTGGGGTCTATGACACTTGGTATGCCCCGCTCATTTGCCAGTTGCAGAAAACGCTGAATGTTCTTTTCCGAGAAAACGCCTTTGTCATAATCTTCAAAGATAACAACATCTACCAAATCGAGCAGCTGTAGATACCGCTCTTCCAGATAACGCTCTTCATAATCGGCCAGGTTGTGCTCTATTTCAGAGTCAACCCGCAGGAGCTGCTGCCCACCGGCAATAATACGGTGCTTGATAGTGGTAACTCGCTCCGGGCTTTGCACAATACCTTCTGTTGGCAATCCTCTTTCTTCCATCAGGCGCAGGTAATCTGCCCCATCCTGATCATCCCCAATAACAGAACAAAGCAGCGGCACAGCCCCCATCGCCTGTACATTCAGAGCCACATTGGCAGCACCACCTAAACGCTTTTCGCGCTTTACTACATTTACGATAGGTACCGGAGCTTCAGGAGAAATGCGGGTGGATTTACCCCACAAGTAGGAGTCAATCATCACATCGCCCACCACCAGCACTTTCAGGTTGTTGAACGCCTCAAAGACAGCCTCTATACTTTTATGTTGATCCATTACTGCAGTTTTGCCAGGCTATGCTTAATGCGGCGAAGCGCCTCTGTTAGTTTTTCGTCGGAAGTCGCGAAGGAGAAGCGGATGCACTGAGGTGCTCCAAACGCATCTCCACTTACCAGCGCCACATGCGCATCGGTAAGTATAAACATACTTAGATCACGTGCATCTGCAATAGTTTTGCCTTCGTACTGCTTTCCAAAATAATAGCTGACATCCGGGAAAATATAGAAGGCGCCATTTGGAAGGTATGTCTTGAAGCCCGGTATATCGTTCATCAGGTTTAACACCAGGTCGCGGCGACGGCGGTAGGACTCTGTCATCTCCAGTGCACTGGCGTTGCCTCCTTTTAAGGCAGCCGCAGCCGCTTTTTGAGAGATAGAGCTGGTACCTGACGTAATCTGGCTCTGCATTTTATCGCAGGCAGATGCAATTTCTTTATTGGCTGCCAAGTAACCTACACGCCAGCCTGTCATGGCATATCCTTTCGAGAAGCCATTCACTGTAACTACACGGTCGCGTATTGATTCGATGCTGGCCAAACTAAAGTGCTTGCCGCCAAAGTTGATGTACTCGTAAATTTCATCGGCTATAACATAAACCTGCGGATGCTTCTCCAGCACACGGGCAATAGCTGTCAGTTCTTCTTCGTCAAACACGGCCCCGGTTGGGTTGCACGGCGAAGAGTACATTACGAGCTTTGTATTTGAGGTAATAGCATTCTCCAGCTGCTCAGCCGTTACTTTATAGTCGTTTTCTAGGCGACCCATAATTGGCACTGATACACCTTCTGCTAATTTCACGATCTCTTCATAAGACACCCAGTAAGGTGAAAAGATAATCACCTCATCGCCGGGATTGGTGAGGCACAGCACCGCATTGGCTATACTTTGCTTTGCTCCGGTAGATACCACAATATTCTCTGGGGCGAAATCCAGGTTATTATCGCGCTTGAATTTCTTTACGATTTCCTGTCGTAGCTCTGGATAGCCAGGCACAGGCGTATAAAAGGTAAAGCCTTCATCTATTGCCTGCTTGGCTGCATCTTTTATGTACTGTGGCGTCTGGAAATCGGGTTCTCCAAAGCTCAGGTTGATCATATCGTGCCCCTGTGCAGCCAGTTCACGTGCTTTTTTAGCCATGGCAATGGTCTGCGACTCGGCTAAGGCCAAAATTCTATCTGAAAGTACGGCTTTCGCCTCTTCTGTTTCTTGCATAAGCATTAAGTTAAGATCGCAATTTACTCATAAAGCTACAGACTTTCCAGCCGTAGCGCCACGAGTACAGCAAAGCGTGCTAAGTTAAGATTACAAGTTGGTAATAAGCTATTGAAAATGAAAAAGTAAA
>NZ_JBHTLD010000196.1:0-8987 GCF_042678745.1 Pontibacter rugosus
TGTCGGCTTTAGTTTTCATTATTATAATTTTGTGCTAACTATAGTATATAAGGAGCTGTTCCGGTTATTGGCCCTTTAGTTGGAGTGCTTAGAGCCTGTTTTGCTAATATCCTCAGACTGCAGTATGGGGGTTGGTTTCCTCTTCTATACATTTCAAAGCTAGTATTCAATACTCCCATAATTATAGTATAAACAAAATTACTCCAGTATAAGCCCAATATAGCAGAATTTACGGAATGAGCTAAACGGAATAAGCGAAATCCTGAAAAGCAATTAAAGCTACCCAACAACCAACTCCTTCAAAAGCCCCTCCATTTCACGCTGCACCTCTAGTGCGGCTTCACGGGCTTTCTCAGCGAAATCTTTGCCGGACGAGGCGTAGATGATCGCGCGGGTGGAGTTCACCAGCAAACCACATTGCTGGTTCATGCCTAGCCGTGAGATTTCTTCCAAGCTACCGCCCTGTGCGCCTACGCCTGGCACCAGCAGGAAATGGTCAGGAATTATCTGACGCACGCGCTGCACATAGTCTGCCCGGGTGGCTCCTACCACGTACATCATACTCTCAGCGGTACCCCAGTCTGCGCTGGTTCTCAGTACCTGCTCAAACATATACTCTTCCTTGCCATCGTGCAGGCGCAGCATCTGGAAGTCCTGGCTGCCGGCATTAGAAGTCAGCGCAAGCAAAATCACCCACTTGCCTTCCTGCGTGAGAAAAGGCTTCACAGAATCGGCTCCCATGTAAGGCGCGATTGTCACCGAATCAAAGCTCATCTGCTGAAAGAAAGCGCGGGCATATAACTCTGAGGTGTTGCCTATATCACCACGCTTGGCATCGGCAATGGTGAAGATTTCCTGCGGAATCACCTCCAATGTTTTTTGCAGACTCACCCACCCCTGCGGCCCCTGTGCCTCGTAAAAAGCGATGTTGGGCTTATAGGCCACGCAAAGATCTGCAGTGGCTTCCACTATTTGGCGGTTAAACTCAAATACAGGATCTTCTGTATCCAGCAGGTGCTCCGGCAGTTTCAGCGGGTCTGTATCAAGGCCAACGCACAGGTAGGATTTTTTCTTTAGGATTTGCTCAAAAAGCTGTTCTCTCGTCATCGGTTTGAGGTAGGTTAGGTTTATACAAAAGTATGGCTTTTATACCGTATCGCAACGGTGCAGTGGTTGTAAGTAAGGTTGATGTGGCAGCAGTAGCACCTCTGGTGTAGAGTTGCCAGTACATAAGGGAAACTACAATCGCTCCCATTACATATCAGCTTTTATACCTCGTGTCAGTAGTACACACCTCTATAGGTTTGTAGATCGATTAAAAGCTGGCACTTGCAGTGAGGGCATCAACAATAAATTCCCCAAAGCACCTGACTTGCAACTATTTTGCTCTTTTTGTACTCTTATCTATATAAACCCTATATAGCTATGATAAGACTACTTGCCATTTTCGCCCTGTTCCTGTTCTGCGGTTTTAGTTGCTCTAAAGATGAGGAAGATGTAAGCCCATTAGAAAAAGACCCTGCACCTGTCACGATGGTTGAGATGCCCGAAACCGCCGTTGTTGGGCAAACGGTAACTGCTAACATTTACTTTGTGGTGAATAACAGCTGCGGTAATTTTGGTTCTTTTGATGTGAGTACAGATCAGATGACGTATACTATCAAAGTATTTCCGAAGTATGTTGGGGAAACCTGCGCTATGTATTTACCTACACGCCAGGTAAACTACAGCTTTAAACCAGAAAAGCCGGGCATTTATATTTTGAAATTTCAGGCCGCAGGAGAAAATCAGTACATCACTAAAACATTGGTGGTAATCAAGGCAGGTTCGTGATAAGGCCTACATCTACTAAAAAAAGAAAGGCTGCCCCATGTGGAGCAGCCTTTTCTATATCATAAAAGGTCGGTTTATCTTAAGTCTACCACACTCACGCCTTTATACTTGGCCTTATTAAAAGTAAAGGCATCAGAGGCAAGTGCAGGGTTTGCCTGAAAGTTGCTGATGGTGTAGGTATAACGATTGCCGTTGCTACGGAACATCTGCCAGCTTTTCAAAGTCTTATCCTTTTGGCTTATGTACAAACGCACTTTGTATATCGGGTTTTTTCTGTCGTCCGGAGAAAGCTCAATTACATCATGCTTTACGCCGCCCATTGTCTCGGTACCAGCATAGGCGTACTTATAGCCCTTCTTGTACATCTCGAATATCTTACTTGGGGCCATTGCCTCTGCTTCCGGATCTGACTCTGTAATGGTTACCTCATTGGCATCCTTCAGGTACGTGTACATAGTTTTACCATCGCTGATAATCTCCTGGCCACTCACACCTAAGCGGTATTTATCGCCACTTACCGTTACGCTGCCATCCATGGTTTCTTTTACTTTGGCAGAAGGGTTTTCCAGGGTTTGAGCGAAGTCAGCTTTAAAAGCCTTCATCGACTTATATTTCTGGCTCATGGCGTTCAGGATCTTTGCCGCCTGAGGGTCCTGCTGTGCACTCGCTGCAGAAGCAAAAAGCAGCACAACCAGCAATAGAGAGAATAACTTTTTCATATCGTTTTTAGGTACTTGTTAAAGTTCTACCCGAGGGTATTCAATAACTGTTCCAAACTGTACTCGTCTGGAATTAAAACTTCACGGGCCTTGCTTCCTTCAAATGCACCCACCACTCCGGCAGACTCTAATTGATCGATCAAACGGCCAGCTCTATTATAGCCCAGCTTCAGGCGGCGCTGCAGCAGCGAGGTACTGCCCTGCTGGTGCTGCACAATAATACGGGCCGCTTCTTCAAACAATGCATCGCGGTTGCTTGGGTCGAAGTCGGCTTTTTCGTTACCGCTATCATCGCCCACAAACTCAGGCAGCAGGTACGCATCGCTGTAGCCTTGCTGATTGCCGATGTGGTCGCAGATACGGTCTACTTCCGGCGTATCCACAAAAGCACACTGGATACGGATCATATCCGAGCCGATAGAGAAGAGCATATCACCCTGACCAATCAGTTGGTCGGCACCACCGGCATCCAGAATAGTGCGGGAGTCGATTTTAGACGTTACTTTAAAAGAAATACGTGCCGGGAAGTTGGCTTTGATAATACCCGTAATTACGTTTACCGACGGACGCTGCGTTGCTACCACCAGGTGTATACCAATAGCTCGGGCCAGCTGTGCCAGACGGGCAATCGGTGTTTCTACCTCTTTACCGGCTGTCATCATCAAGTCGGCTAACTCGTCAATCACCAGCACGATGAAAGGCATAAACTTGTGCCCTTTTTTCGGGTTGAGTTTTCGCTCTACAAATTTGCGGTTATACTCTTTCAGGTTACGGCAGCCGGCATCTTTCAGCAGGTCGTAGCGCATGTCCATCTCCATACACAGCGAGTTCAGTGTGTTTACCACTTTCTTTGTGTCGGTGATGATGGCTTCGTCCGTATCGGGCAGCTTAGCCAGGAAGTGGCGCTCTATCTTGTTGAACAGCGACAATTCCACCTTCTTGGGATCGACTAGCACAAACTTCAGCTGCGATGGGTGGCGCTTGTACAGCAAAGAGGTAAGTATGGCGTTAAGACCAACTGACTTACCCTGACCTGTAGCACCTGCCATCAGCAAGTGTGGCATCTTAGCCAGGTCGGTGATGAAAACTTCGTTGGTAATGGTCTTACCGAAAGCGATTGGCAAGTCCATATCGCTCTTCATAAACTTCTCGGTAGATAGGATGGATTTAATAGAAACCATCTCTTTCTTCGTGTTCGGCACCTCAATACCAATGGTACCTTTGCCGGGAATAGGCGCAATAATACGAATACCCAAGGCCGCTAAGCTAAGGGCAATATCATCTTCCAGGTTCTTGATTTTGGAGATACGCACCCCGGCATCCGGCACAATCTCATAGAGTGTAACTGTTGGGCCAATGGTAGCTTTTATACTTGCGATGCTGATATTATAGTGCCCCAGCGTATCTACAATCTTGTTTTTGTTGGCTTCCAGTTCTTCTTTGGTTACCTGAATTTTGCTGGTTCCATAGTCGGTTAGCAGGTCTAAGGTTGGATATTGGTAGCGGGCCAGATCCATGGTCGGATCATAATTCTCCATCGCTCCTTTGCCATTCTCCTCTTCCTCTGTTTCTTCTACTTCCAGTTCCATCTCCGGCTCCTCTTCCACTGAAACCTCGTCCAGCAGCATGTCTTCCGGAAGTTCGATATCTAATTCCAGTGCGGGTGCAGCTGGCTTTGCAGGTGCAGGAACTGGAGCAGGCTCTTCCTCTGCAGAAAGTGTGCTCAATTCCATCTCGAGGGCGCGGTTTATTTCTTCGTCTTCCTCGTCAAACGGTATGTCTTCTTCATCTTCTTCATACGCATACTCCTCCTCTTCTTCATCTTCCTCATACTCGAGCGAGGCCGTAGGATCGGCATTGTGGTTCACCTGGTTTGCTCTGCCTCCCAGCACATCGCCTAAGTTATCAGCATAGTTCTTATCTGTAGCAGTTGCTCCCTCCATAGCCAGTACGGCAGGCTTGCCTGTACCCCAGTTTATACTTGTAACGTTAAAGAAGCTCACCACAAATACCAGCAGCAGGAAACCCAGCAGCAGCCAGGAACCCCACCCAATCAGGCTATTCAGCCAAATGGCGGTTTCAACGCCAATGGCACCGCCTAAAAAGCCTAATTTCTCGATAGCACCTGATGAAAAAACAACATAGCCAAGCGTAAGGCTAAGCCACAGCATACAAAAGCTACAAAGCCCTGTTACATAGCTTAGCGACACATTTACCCGCTTAAACACGATTTTTGTGCCGGTAAAAAATAGGATGGGTATAACAAAGAAGGCTCCAACGCCTACCAGATCATTGATGAAGATATGTGAAAGCCAGGCGCCAAAAAGGCCTAGCCAGTTCTCAGCTTCCTGCCCCGACTCTTTTAAGCCTGTGCCGCTTACTGTCTCCACCACGCTTTGGTCGGCATAGCCTGTAAAGAGATAAGAAACAAAAGCAATGGTCAGGAAAAAGGCCAGCAGCAAAAAAGTAAATCCTACTGTTAGCTTAAAGCGGCGATCCTGGAAAAAGGCTGGCTTGAAGTTAAACTTAGGCGTTGGGATGCGGAAGTTCCACTTCTTTTTAGCTTTCTTCGGCTTCTCCCCCTTCGGCACATTCCCTACGCGTGGCTCGTTCTTACTACGCGCCTCATTTCTCCGCCCTGCTTGCACCGTGTCGTTTCTGTAAGTATTCTTGGCCATACTATCTGCTAATTAGAATCTCAAATTTACACTTTTTAGCGGCATTGCCTTCGCCTTAGCGCGTTAATCTAAGCTACCTGGAAAGTAATTTTTTATTGATTTGACTTATCAAGCCTGGACCTTCATAGATAAAACCTGTATAAAGCTGTACTAAGTCAGCGCCTGCCTGTAGTTTCTCTACCCCGTCCTGTGCCGTCATGATGCCGCCTACGCCAATCAAACGTATTTCTGGTGGCAAAAAAGTACGCAGGTGGCGGATAATTTGTGTAGAGTGGATGGTTAGAGGTTTGCCGCTCAGGCCGCCCATACCTATTTCCTGCACCCGTGCCTCTGGTGTTAGCAGCCCTTGCCTGCTAACGGTGGTGTTGGTACCGATAATACCGCTCAACTTTGCTTCTGTGGCAATCTCAATAATATCGTTCAGCTGGTTCAGGTTAAGATCGGGCGCAATCTTGAGCAGCAGCGGCTTAGGCGTCCTCATTTTCTGGTTCTCTTCCTGAAGCGATACCAGCAGCCTTTGCAGTGGCTCTTTGTCTTGCAAAGCACGTAGGTCTGGCGTGTTGGGAGAACTTACGTTCACTACAAAGTAATCCACCACGTCAAACAGCGCCTTAAAACAGTAGAGATAGTCGCTGAGGGCATCTTCGTTCGCCGTCACTTTGTTTTTGCCGATGTTGCCGCCTACAATAATATTGCTCTTTCGCTTCTCTAACCTTCTCACCGCCGCATCCACGCCTTTGTTGTTAAAGCCCATGCGGTTAATGATGGCCTGGTCCTGGGGTAAGCGGAAAAGGCGTGGTTTATCATTGCCGGACTGTGGCTTTGGGGTAAGTGTGCCGATCTCTACAAAGCCAAACCCAAGCTCCGCCAGTTCATCCACCAGCATGGCATCTTTATCGAAGCCTGCAGCCAGACCAACCGGGTTCGGAAACTTCAGCCCGAATAGCTCTCGCTCCAGCCTTGGGTCATCAACCTTGAACATACTTTGAGTTATGTTACGGGCCAAGGGCAGCTTCATGGAAGCACGCAGGGCATCAGTGGTCAAGTAATGGACTTTCTCGGGGTCGAGCTGGAAGAGCAGCGGGCGAAGCAGACTTTTATACACGGGTGGCAGTGTTTGGTTATACTTGCCTGCAAAGATAAGATGACTATGTTAGGATGTAAGGATGAAGGAGATAAATCTCTGGAAATAATTGTAGTGTGGGAGCTTTGAAAAGGTGTAACAGCTACTGTTCTTACAATAGCCCTCCCTGCTCATCTTGTAGGCAAAGCCAGCGAAGTAAGATGGAAAGGTGCAAAAACAAGCATTATTTATAATTTATTAAACAGAGGGACCCCTTGTTCGTTATATTCAAGTGTCCAATTCCACCCGTATGATCCTGTATCAGCTCCGCTCCTTACATCTAATTTCTGGCTTCTGAATTTCCTAAAGTTGTTCTTGGAAAGCGATCTATAGAAAGTGTTATCAAACATAAACAGGTGCTGAAAAGGATTTATCGCCGTATCGTAATCTTCAAACGTTTCTATAATCATTGTCAGAAATTTTTCATCATTAAGCAGAAGTCGGGTTTCCACTTTTTCCAGATTCCCTTCAGCATTAAAAAAGAAATTTTTAACCGCATCTTTGTTCACAGATGTACCATGCTGGTTCCTGAATACGGAAAAGCATACAATTTGGGCTAACTTACCATCACTGCTATAGGTATATTTAAGTGAGTCGTAGGACTGCCTATTTTCCTGTTTGTATATTAAATAATCTGGTTGATTTTCGGCTTTCATTTTAAAATGCCATTCCTGCACAACCCACTTCCACTCTCCAATGCTTCTGATAGTTACATCCACTGCATTTCCGGTTCGGTTTACGTCATAAATTACTTGGCGGTCATTGCTCTTAATAGTATCGTTAAAACAGACATTGTTCAGAAGGCAATTATATCCCCCTGTTTGCTTCGTTACTTTACCTCTCACATATTCTAATGTATAAGCCTCAAGCGGATCTATGATATTCCAATGCTGATAAGCACTTTCTTGATAAGCACTTCTATAATAAGAACGCACCATATATTTGGAGGCAAATGCTTCAATAGAAAATATTGGTGCCTCATGCTCTTTATCGCAGCTGAACAAGACACAAGCACAGATACACAGCAGTATAATTTGCTTCACGAGAGAGATAGGAGTTGAGTTATTAAAATTATATAGTTGCTATGTCTTCAAATAGACTTTACCTAAAAGCCATACATCAAATTACACTTTACTCAATGCGTAATTTATACTTGGTAAGCAGCCCCTCCAGTCCTTGCAATGAGAAGCGGGCTTTGGTAAGGTTATTTGCTTCTGGATCAATGGTAAAATTGTAAGCCGTTCGGAAATCTGCCTCTTTCAACTCTGTTCTGCTAAAAACAGCCGACTCCAGGTTCGTATTATCAAACAATGCTTTGTCGAGGTTAGCACTTGTGAAGTCCACGTTTTTCAGGGAAGTGTTGATGAATTTCGTTCTTGGCATTTTCTTCTTTGTAAAAGAAGCATAGTCAAGGATGCAATTGTCAAACTGAACAGAAAACAAAAAATCCTCGCACTCATAGAAGTTGAGTCCAGTTAACTTGCAATCCTTAAAAGAGACATCCCGCATCGAGGAACCACTTAAATTCATCATTGCCAGGTTACATCCTACAAATTCGCAGTCTACAAAGCGGTTCTGTGAGAAGTCGCTGTTAGAAAAGTCACAGGATTTAAAGGTACAGCGCTCAAACTCTCTGCCTCTTATCTGCTTGCCTGAGTAGCTGACTTTTTCAAACGTTTTTCCTTCGTGAATGAGTGACTCCATGGTTCTTTATGTGATGTGCAGTTATAATGTATAGACTGATTTTGCTAACCTTCCAGCAAGTTATAGCTTATCGAAAAAAGGCCAATTAGCGTCACCGCATTCAAGATCCCAATCCCGTCCTTGGGTATCATATAAAATCCCATTGGGCAATTCTACTTCCTGCCTTCTATATTTTCTAAAGTTGTTATTTGATAATGACCTGTAAAATGTGTCATCGAACATAAACAAACTTCGGAACGGGTTTACAGCAGTGTCATAATCATCAAAGCGCTCTAATACCATCTTTATTACAAAGCCATCATGAAGTAATCGTCGCGTTTCAACCTTTTCAAGATTTCCAGCGGTATTAAAGAAGAAGTCTTTCAAGCCATCTTTGATTGCAAACTTTTCATATTCATCCTCATAGACCCTATATTTGATGATCTGCTTCAATCTATTATCAGCATCGTAAACATAGCGAAGAGAGTCATACAGTTTATGATTCTCAATCTTGCGAAGCAGGTACTCTATCTGACTTGGATTCTTTAACTTGATTAGCCACTCCCAATGCCGGATATCCCACTGGCTGTCACCACTTCTGTTAATAATACTAATCGTGTTCTTGCCATACGTTACATCATCTACTATATTAAATTGATCAAGAAGTGACTTACCTTGGCACGAATTATCAAATACACATTCCTGTCCTCCGGTTCTTTTGGTTACTTTGCCATCTTTGTATTCAAGCTTATAAGCTTGAAAATTTGTAAAGTTAGCTCCTTCATTCATATCAACCATATACTTGGCAGCATACGCATCTATAAGAGGCTCAGCAATTTCCGTGTCTTTAGAGCAACTGAAAAGCAACAGGCTGCTCAGGCAAATAAGTATAAGTTGTTTCATATGTAGAGTTCATTAAAATATAATTTGGATGATAGATACTAAAGCAAA
>NZ_JBHTLD010000197.1:0-8937 GCF_042678745.1 Pontibacter rugosus
AACCTTAATTACCTGATACCCGCAATATGTTGCAAAAATTTGGAGAATATCTAATATTCATGAAGAGCCTTTTTGCCCGGGCTGAGTCACCTAAAATTATTTTTAACCGCACAATAGATGAAGCTATTCTGATAGGGATTAACTCTGTTTTTATAGTTGCCATAGTAGCCACTTTTATTGGCGCGGTTACGGCTGTACAAATATCTTATAACTTAGATAACGCCTTGATTCCTCGCTCTACGATAGGCTTCATGGTGCGTGAAATGACCATTCTTGAGCTTGCCCCTACCATTACCTCTATCGTGCTGGCAGGTAAAGTTGGCTCCAGCATAGCCGGTGGCCTGGGCACTATGCAGATAACCGAGCAGGTAGATGCCCTTGAAGTAATGGGTATAAACTCTGCCTCCTATCTGGTGTTGCCTAAAATTATGGCTTCTCTCATTGTTTTCCCTCTATTGGTGATAATCGCTATGTTTTTAGGTATTGCAGGAGGTTATATAGCCGGAACAGCAACCGGTGAAATAACCGGACAAGAATACATTTCAGGACTTCGGGGTGATTTTATACCATACAATGTGCTGTTTGCACTGATCAAATCATTTGTTTTTGCTTTCCTCATATCCTCTATCTCTTCTTTCAGAGGATACTTTACCTCAGGCGGAGCTTTAGAAGTAGGAGCTGCCAGCACAGCAGCAGTAACTAACAGTGTTATTGCTGTTTTAATTGCAGATTTTGTTTGTGCGCAGTTGTTGCTGTAGCAGTACCTATACGCATACCCACAGCCGCTACAGTATTGGCAGCTGTTTAAATTCTCGTTGATAAACCCATGATTGAAATACATAACATACATAAATCATTTGATGGCAAGAAAGTCCTGGATGGCGTTAGCGGCGTGTTTGAAACCGGCAAGACCAACTTGTTGCTTGGCGCCAGTGGTACCGGTAAAAGCGTACTTCTGAAGTGCATTGTAGGACTGATTAAGCCTGATTTAGGTAGTGTAACCTTTGACGGCACCTACTTTACAAATAACAAGCTGGATATTCGCCAGGAGATTCGCCGTAAGATCGGGATGCTGTTTCAGGGATCTGCTCTTTTTGACTCTATGACAGTAGAGGAAAATGTAGAGTTTCCGCTCCGGATGCTTACTGAAATGAACAGAGAAGAAAGGCTGGACCGGGTAAACTTTTGCCTGAAGCGGGTTGGTTTGGAAAATGCGAACAAAAAGATGCCTTCTGAAATAAGCGGAGGTATGATGAAGCGTGTGGGTATAGCCCGTGCTATAGCTCCGCACTGTACGTATCTCTTCTGCGATGAACCTAACTCTGGCTTAGACCCTCTTACTGCCATAAAAATAGACGCACTTATCGCTGAGATTACAGAAGAGTATGACATCACCACCATCATCGTAACGCATGATATGAACTCTGTGATCGAGATCGGAGATAAAATCATGTTTCTTTACCAAGGTCAGAAGTTGTGGGAAGGTAGTAACGATGAGATTATGGACACAGATGTGAAAGAGCTAAATGAATTTATTTTCGCCAACCGCTTGATGCGTGACGCAAAAAAAGTGGAGGATGAAGGTGGCCACAGCGATCTTTAGGAGTACAAGTAGCAAAATCAGTCCTAAACAAATAAGGCCGCTGCAGTTCACTGCAGCGGCCTTATTTGTTATACGTGAAGCACTAATTATATGCCGTACAGCATGCCGGCTACCGTAGCAGTCATCATACAGGCCAAGGAAGCTCCTAACAATGCCAGAAAGCCAAGTTTAGATAAATTTCCCTGCTGGTTTGGAGCCATACTTCCAATGCCTCCCACCTGGATGGCAATAGAGCTGAAGTTAGAGAAACCACACAGGGCATAAGTAGACATGATCAATGCTTTCTCGCCCAGCAAACCAGCGGCTTTCATATTAGCCAGATCCAGATAAGCTACAAACTCGTTCACGGCTGTTTTCTGGCCAAGTAAACTTCCTACTAAAAGGGTATCCTCCCAAGGCACTCCCATAATGAAAGCGAAAACCCGGAAAATCTGTCCTAGTATATACTGGAAAGAGAAGCCATCAAATTGACCGCTTGTACTCGCTATTACAAACTCATTCAAACCCGTTATGCTGCCAAGCTTTATCAGCATGTAGTTTAGCATGGCGATAACTGCGATAAAGGCCAGTAACATACCGCCAACGTTCGCAGCCAGCCTCAAACCATCACTTGCACCACGGCTCAAAGCATCTACCAGGTTCACACCCAATTGCTCCTCATTTACTTCCAGTTCTGTGTTGATCTTATCATGCTCTGTTTCCGGCACCAGAATCTTAGCCAGCACAATACCTGCCGGTGCGTTCATGATGGAAGCTGTGAGCAAATGAGCAGCAAACATTGCCTGCTGGTTCAGGTCATTTCCACCCAGGAAGGCAACATAGGCTGCGAGCACACCACCTGCCAGCGTGGCCATACCACCTGTCATCAAGCACATTAATTCGGAGCGGGTCATGCGGCCAATAAAAGGCCGAACAAGTAAAGGTGCTTCTGTTTGGCCTAAGAAAATGTTACCGGCAGCCGATAAACTTTCGGCTCCTGAAAGCCGCATACCTTTAGACATAACCCAGGCAATGCCGAAAACGATCTTCTGAAGGACTCCAAGGTAATATAAACCGGCAGAAACAGTAGAAAAGAAGATGATGGTGGGAAGAACAGAGAAAGCGAAAATAAAACCTAATCCATTGTTTTTAGCAGGATTGGCAAGATCACCGAATAGAAATTCAGCACCTGCCTGCGAAAAGCTCAACAGCTTTACAAACATCTTACTGACAAAGGCAAAACCGTCAGCCACGATAGGTACCTGCGTTACCAGCACCCCGAAAAGAACCTGAAGAAAAACACCAAAAGCAACCAGCTTCCAGTCAATGGCTTTCCTGTTTTTTGAGAAAAGAATGGCAATCCCTACCAGAACTATAAGGCCACCAACACCCCTAAGAATATCGTACATTATCGATGTTTGAAAGAAAAATATCCGTCAAAATTAAGCCGATTATCTTACAAAACAAAAAGGTTCGATGCCTCGTAGACACCGAACCTTTTAAATCTATACTTGAGGTTAAATCAGTTGCGTTTGTTCAACTCATCCCGGATTTTAGCGGCCTTCTCGTAGTCCTCTTTTTCGAGTGCTTCGTTCAGCATTTTATTCAAGTCATCTACAGATGTTTGGTTCAAAGGTTCCTTAGAGCCTGAGGAGGCAGATGAACTGCTGCTGGAGCTTTTCATGTTAATCTCGTCATTCTCCTCTTCATCCTCTTCCAGATCGCTTAAGATAATGCCAGCTTCTGACAGCACACTCTCCACCGTGTAAATCGGCACCCCGAAACGAAGGCCAATGGCGATGGCATCAGAAGGGCGGGCATCGAGCTCAAAATCTTTTGTACCATCGGTACATACTATTCTGGAGTAGAACACACCTTCTTTCAGATCTGAAATCATGATTTCTGTTACACGCACATCCATCTCCTCAGCAAATGATTTGAACAGGTCGTGCGTGAGCGGGCGGTTAGGATTTATCTTCTCTATCTGGATAGCAATGGATTGTGCCTCAAACATGCCAATGATGATGGGCAGCCGCCTATTTCCTTCTCTCTCTCCCAGCACCAACGCAAACGATCCTGTCTGCGACTGACTGGAGGAAAGACCGAGTATCTCCAACTGAATTTTCTTCACAATATCTTCTTCTAAAGTCTATTTGTCTAAAGCTTTTGCAGCTTCTATTATTTTAGGAACGATCTCAAAGGCATCGCCAACAATACCGTAATCAGCGGCTTTGAAGAACGGGGCTTCAGGATCCTTATTAATAACGACAATCACTTTAGAAGAGTTAACCCCAGCCAGGTGCTGAATGGCTCCGGAGATACCAATAGCGATGTATAAATTAGGGCTAACAGTTATACCAGTCTGGCCAACGTGCTCATGGTGAGGTCTCCAGTCCATATCAGATACAGGTTTAGAGCAAGCAGTGGCTGCACCTAATTCTTTTGCAAGATCCTCTACAAGGTGCCAGTTTTCTGGTCCTTTCAAACCGCGGCCACCTGATACTACGATCTCCGCCTCCGGCAGCAGCACGCCACCATTTGTATCCTGCATGACTGTTTCCTTTGGAGAAACAGAGAAGTCTGCATCCGCCAGGTCAGCAGAGAAGCTTTCTACAGTAGCTGACCCACCAGCTGAAGCAATATCAATGGAGTTTTTCTTGATCGCTACGATTTTCAGATCAGCAGTAAGTGCCACATCGGCAAAAGCCTTGCCTGAGAACACGCCTCTGGTCACTGTAAACGAACCACCATCCGTTTTAGGTAGAGAAGTTACGTTTGTTGCCAAAGAGCCATTCAGACGAACAGCCAGCTTTGCCCCTACAGCCGCACCAATGTTTGAGTTAGAGAACACCAGCACTTTGGCATCTTCCTGCTGCACAGCTTTAGCTATTACCTTTACATAGGCATCTGCAATAAACTGGTTCAGACGGCTATCGCCATCATACAACACTTTGCTAATGCCCTGCTCGCCTAACTGTGCAAGCGCATCTTCCTGCACATCGCCAATGGCAATGGCTGTAGTGGTTGTGCCGAGCTGCTGTGCTACCTGGCTACCATAGGATGCAGCCTCTAATGAGGACTTTTTGATCTCTCCGTTAAGACCTTCTACAAATACTAATACAGACATATCTTATAGTACTTTAGCTTCGTTTCTCAATAATGAAATAAGTTCTCCTGCATTTTCAGGATCAATCATCTTCACGCCGCCTTTTTTCTCAGGCTTGCTGAAGTTGACGTAATCTGCTTTCACTTCAGCACCAACTGGCTCTCTTACTGCCAATGGCTTTGTACGTGCCGTCATGATTCCGCGCATGTTCGGGATACGAGGCTCAGACATAGGCTGCTGTGCGCTGGCAATAAATGGCAGTTTCACTTCAACTACTTCTTTACCACCTTCAATCTCGCGCTCCAGCACAGCTGTGCTGTCGTCTACCAGGTCCAGCTTAAATGCAGGAACAATAGATGGGATACCCAGCATTTCGCCTACCATGTTATGCACCTGAGAGCCGTTATAGTCAATTGACTCTTTGCCCATCAGGATCATATCGTAGTTGTTTTCTTTTGCCACGGCAGTAATCTGCTGCGCCACGAAGAAAGCATCTTTCGGGTTAGCGTTAACGCGAATCGCATCGTCTGCACCAATGGCAAGCGCTTTGCGAATGTTTGGCTCGGTATCGGCCTCACCTACGTTTAATACGGTGACAGTGCCGCCTTTGGCTTCTTTCAGCTCAATGGCTCTAGTCAGTGCGTATTCATCCCAAGGGTTGATTACGAACTGCACACCGTTTTTGTCAAATTCTTTGTTATCAGCCGTAAAGTTGATCTTGGATGTCGTATCCGGAACGTTACTGATGCAAACTAATATTTTCATGGTTAGAAATGTTAGCTTTTAAAATTAGATTTGTGCGAAGTTAATTAAAATATAGCCAATTCGAAATGAATCAAAGCAGATTAGAACAGCTCTTCAAGTTCCTGGAAGACGACCCAAACGACGCGTTTACGTTATACGCCATCGCTACTGAATATCGTAACGAAGACCCGCAAAAAGCGTTGGAATATTACGAAAAATTACTGGCCGAACACGAGAATTACGTTGGCACCTACTACCATGCTGCCAAGCTATACGAAGAGCTGGGGCAGCCGAGGGTGGCAGAGCAAACCTACAAAAAAGGAATGCAGATTAGCCGCCAGGAAGGTAACATGCACGCGTTCTCTGAACTGCAGCAAGCCTACAACAAAATGATGGGCCTGGACTATGAAGACGACTAACCGGCTATCAGTCTTTTTCCGAACCGCTATGCATCAAAAATAGTATGCATGCAGCATATATCCAAATGCTATAGTAATAACTTGTTTAGCGGTGTTTTGTTACAGTCAGCCTTTCCTGTACCAGGATTTGCGGAATGGCGGGTATAGCAGGATGAGGTAGTGCCCGGTTTTGCTGAGGTTGCTTCGTAGCTCCCGTGGGTCAACCACCCTACCCCTCCTTGTCTAAGGAGGGGAATCTGTTGCTACCATTTCGGAAGCATACGTTTCATAGTTGTCGGTATTCAGCGGACAGGTCGCGACCTATCCCTACGAAGCAACCCACCCCTGCCCCTCCGAGGAGGGGAATTTCATCTGTAGCCATTTTTCAGGTTGAAGCTCCGTAAGCGCTGGCACTTGAAATTGATCCCAGTCCTTGGGTTGAGCGCCTATGCGAGCTTTTCCGGTGACGAGCGAGAGCGAGGCAACCCGAGGCACGAGTAAGAGGGCCCCTACCCAGAAAGAGCCCTCGCGAGCTTGAGCGCTCCAAAGTAAAAGGTGAAACGATAGGTGTTTGGGAGCTAGAGAATAGGCGGCAGCTAGAAAGAATAGTTTGGATGAAGTTGTAAGAAACAGAGGCAGTATAAGTCAAAAGCGGACGCTTGTGCCAGAAATGTTATTACTCGAGGTTAACAAGATGGCTTGAAAAGCCAGTTGAGTCAGAAACTCAACACCATAAAAGCACACAAGTCTGAAGACTTGCTGCAAGCTAGCGCCAGCTGGAGAAGATATGCATTTTCCGGCAGTATATGGAAGTATGAATCGCAGGTGTGCTTGCATCAGGTGTAGCAGAGCTTATCGTTGGTATTCCTTACAGAGGTAAGAGCATGTTTGAAATTCATCCTTTGCGCTGCAAGCTGTCTGTAAAGGAACCAGGCTTCACGCTTTTCTCGCCCCATAGCGTTGCTATGAAGTTCTAAAACCACTTTGCCAGAACCCTTTCCAAGCAACTTTCGCATGCAAAAACGAAATTTAAACAAGCTCTAAGCCAAAAAACACGTCTTCGCTGTACTTTAGAAATCCTGCAAATCCATTTTAATCCTGCAAATCCTGATTCCGACATTTTCTAAAATCCTGCTCTTTAGAGCACCCTGCAAATCCCGATTTATTCAATTTATACTATCTTGGTTCCTGATTCAGAAAACTATGGCATTCTTCCAGACTTCGGTTACAAACAAGTATTTAAAAGCAGTAGACAAGGACGTTCTTAACGCAGCCTATGGCCGCTTTAAAAGCCACTTCCACAACCCCGAAATTCAGGAGAACATCCGCAACAGCAAGGAAGAACAGTACCAGGGTGAGTTTCTGATTGATCTGTTTGTGAACGTGCTGGGCTATACCAAAAACCCAACGCCTAACTATAACCTGACCACCGAGCACAAAAACGTAAAGGACAGCAAAAAAGCGGACGGCGCTATACTTATAAACGGTGCCGTGAAAGCGGTGATCGAGCTGAAAGGCACCAACACCACCGACCTGGGCAAAATTGAAGAACAAGCCTTCGGCTATAAAAACAACCAGCCCGGCTGCGTGTACGTGATTACCTCTAACTTCGAGAAGCTGCGGTTGTATATCGACAATGCCGTGGAGCACCTGGAGTTTAATTTGTTCTTGCTCACCGAAAAAGATTTTGCCCTGCTATACCTGTGCCTGTCCTACGAGCACATGGCCAAGGGCACGCCCAAGAAAATAAAGGACGAATCGGTTAGCCAGGAGGATGTTATTACCAAGGAGCTGTACAAAGACTACTCGCGGTTTAAGCGCGAACTGTACCAGAACCTGGTGGCGCTTAACCCTGCTTTTGAGCCCCTGGACCTGTTCCGGAAATCGCAGAAGCTGCTGGATAGGTTCCTGTTTTTGTTTTTTGCCGAAGACCGCCAGCTGCTGCCGCCCAACTCTGTGCGACTTATACTTAACCAGTGGCGCACCCTGCAGGACCTGGACGTAGAAGTACCACTGTACGACAGGTTTAAAAAGTACTTCGGCTACCTGAACACCGGCTACAAAGGCAAAACCTACGATGTTTTTGCCTACAATGGCGGTTTGTTTAAGCCCGATGCTGTGCTGGATGCAATCGTGATGGACGACGAGCTGCTGTACTAACACGCCCTGAAGCTATCGGAGTATGATTTTGCCAGCGAGGTAGACGTAAACATCCTGGGGCACATTTTTGAAAACTCTCTCAACGAGCTTGACGAGGTGAAGGCCCAGCTCGATGGCCAGACCATAGACAAAGCCAGCACCAAGCGCAAAAAGGACGGTGTTTTTTACACGCCCAAGTACATCACCAAGTATATTGTAGAGAACACCATCGGCAAGCTTTGCACCGAGAAGAAGACTGAACTGCAACTAAATGATGAAGACTATACCGCCGACCGGAAAAGGCAGATTAAAACCAAGAAGGCGCTGGACGATAAACTAAAAACTTACCGCGACTGGCTGCTGCAACTCACCATCTGCGACCCTGCCTGCGGCTCAGGCGCTTTCCTGAACCAAGCGTTGGATTTCCTGATAGCCGAGCACCGCTACATTGACGAACTGCAGGCCAAGCTTTCGGGCTTCTCGCTGGTGCTGAGCGATGTGGAGAAAAGCATTCTGGAAAACAACCTGTTTGGCGTAGACCTGAACGAGGAAAGCGTGGAGATTGCCAAACTCAGTTTGTGGCTGCGTACCGCACAGCCCAACCGCAAGCTCAACGACCTGAACAACAACATTAAGTGCGGCAACTCTTTGATAGACGACCCCGAAGTAGCCGGCGACAAAGCTTTTAACTGGCAGCAGGCCTTCCCGCAGGTGTTCGAGAAAGGCGGTTTTGATGTGGTGATCGGAAATCCGCCGTATGGGGCAAAAATTTCTAAGTCTGAAGTTTCTTTTATCATAAGAAGATATTCAAGTTTTGGCATTAGCACCAGTTTAACAGATACATATTTTTCTTTCTATGCTCTAAGCTTAATGGAACTAGTTAATCTTAATGGCTTAGTTGGTTTTATAACACCAAACACATGGCGTTTAATAGAGAGTGGTAAAAGTTTCAGAAGTAACATAACTTC
>NZ_JBHTLD010000198.1:0-8932 GCF_042678745.1 Pontibacter rugosus
TTATAATTATCCTTATGTTAAATAGGGCAAAACTGTATGAAGCTTATAATAATCTAAATCCAGTACTAATTAGCTTGTTAGGATTACCAAAAAAGATTAAGTTTAGTCAGTCTAATTGTCATCGCCTGCTGACTAACGTTAAAAGCTTTTGCTAATTTCTTAATTGCTGCCTCATCAATAAACTTTATTCCAATCTTAGTAGCTTCCTGAAAAATGAGGAATTGAGGCATTAGAATGGCAGCCGCAAAAGCATTAGCCTCTTTTTCTCTTTTATGCTCACCTGTTGATGACTCTTGATTCCTAAAAAGCGGTTTCTCCTTATCAATAAATAGCTCTGAGTACTTTTGGTGGAGTACAAAATGTCCAAGTTCATGAGCTATAGTAAACCTCTGCCTTACAACAGATTCAACCGGGTTGTAACCAATGACACTTTTACCGTTATCAAGTAGTAGGACTCCCGATACACCATCTCCTAAATCATAAGGTTTAATTTCGATATTCTTCTTCCTAGCAATTTCCTTGATAGGTATAGGTGCTTGATCTATATTTAACTCTTTTAAAATAGATGTGGCTAAATTTTCTATCCTGTTATACATTTTTGAATTTATCTAGAAATACTTTCCCTAATGAAATTCCTGAGCTTGTTAACAGAGTCTGGCGAATCTTTCAGTTCATCTAAATTGGCCTGGTTCATTTTTTCTTCGACTGAATCTGAAGAATTCAGTTTTCTGTTATTTTTTTTGATGTAGGCTTCTCCCAACACATCCTCTATGTTAATGCTGAGCGCCTCCGTTAACTTTATAATTAAATATAAATTAGGGCACTGCCTTCCCTTTTCTATATTAACGATAGAAGTGCGGGATAAACCGAGTAATTCTGATAATCCCTCCTGTTTTAAGTGAGCTTTCTCTCTTAGTCTCTTTATATTATTCCCTATAGTTGCATAGTACTTTTTCTCTTCTTCAGTCATATCCAGAGTTTTTAATACAAATATAGCGCTTAGCAACGGTAATACAAATGTATTATGTTTGTATTACAAACATCAATAAACACAACAAATACTTGACATGAAAATCATAACACTCTATATTTGAAGAAGTAAAAAATACTTCACAAAACTTTTAGCCATGCACAAGATTACTATTTATAACTTAGGCAATGCCGACACTTCCCGCATTGACTTATCTAACGGACGAAAAGTCCTTATCGACTACGCAGACATGCGCTGTGACTCGGATCCTAAAGACAAACGCGTTGATTTACCAGTAGAGTTACGAGCGGATTTAAAGAATGCGAACCGAGACTATTATGATGTTGTTGCATTTACACATCTTGATGAAGACCATACATGTGGAGCATCATCCTTTTTTGAGCTTTTGCACGCTGAAAAGTATCAGGGTGGTAACAGAATAAAGATAAAGGAGTTGTGGGTACCAGCTGCAGTTCTCCTTGAGCAAGGGTGTGAGGATGAAACTAGGATCCTTCGCCAAGAAGCGCGTTATCGTTTAAAAAATGGAAAAGGGATCAGAGTTTTTTCTAGCCCAGGATTGATGGACAACTGGCTTTCTGAACAAGGCATTGAAAAGTCTGATATTGCACATTTAATTACTGATGCAGGTAATATAGCACCCGGCTTTGACTTAGGTGCGGACGGTGTAGAATTCTTTATTCATTCCCCTTTTGCTAGTCGAACTTCAGATAACCAATTGTTGAATCGAAACAGTGACGCTCTAACGTTTCAAGCTACATTCCAAGAAGGTGGTCAAATAACAAGAATGCATTTCTTTTCTGACATTGATTATGAAGTTATAAAACTTATTGTTCAAGTAACTGAGTACTATGCAAAATCAGATCCTTCGAGGTTTGACCGCTTAAAATGGGATTTGTTTAAAATAGCACATCATTGCAGCTACAAGTCTCTTAGTTTAGATAAAGGTAAAGATAAAACAGTGCCGGATCCTGATGTGAAGAAGCTCTTCGAAACGTATGGAGAGAACAGAAGCCGCATGATCTCCACCAGTTGGCCTATACCAAACGACGACGATGACAAGCAACCTCCTCATCGTCAGGCTGCTAATTATTACAAGGAGCAGGCGAAGAATATGAACGGGCAATTTTTAGTTACTATGGAGGAGCCAAATATACTTCACCCTGAACCAATAGTGATTAAAATTGATCGTTTTGGAGCAAGCGTAGGTAAAGCAGTTACGAGTGGAAGTGCTGCGGCAGTTAACAGTCCTGCTCCAAGGGCTGGAAAAACCATATCATAATCATGGCGTCACCAGAATTTTACAATCTTAATTTAGAGCCGGTTGAGACCGGCTCTTTAACTTTTCCTAAGGCAAAGGAGCTTGTAAGCCTTCTTCAAACGGGTGTATTGTCATATGCTAAGTTAGTGACATGCTGTGCCGGTGGAAATAAAGAAGCAGTTATTTTGGACATAGAGCCGGAAGTGCCGCAGCATCCTGCCATTGACATAAATTTCCTTGAACGGATCGCCATCATATTTGAGATCTCTGACACATCGCATCAGGAAGTTTTGGCTCTGCGTAAGAATTTTCCTGTAGTACCTCATACTAATTCTGTATTAGAAGGAACACCTATTAGCCTGTGCTTGTACCAAGCCAAATATACTGACTTAAAATACAAGTGGACGGCCGGTGCTTTTTTACAGCAGTTACATTTCTGGTTGAATAGAACAGTTCGAGGAGAGCTGCATGATGCAGAACAGCCTTTGGAACAAATATTTTTTTCACCCTCTGAGAGTATTATCCTTCCTTCGGCCGTGTTTTCAAACAATGATGGAAGTTTTGCTGATAAACTTGTTGTCCGTTTCACAGGAGAGACATCGGGAAAAGCCACTTTAATTGCTTCTATTGCTGAACACACCGCGCCTGATTTAAGTGATAATAGGCTTAATTTTAAAGTCTTTGTATATACTATGCCGCCACAGATGCATGGGGTAGTACGCTTGCAGCCGCGCGCGTTAGATGAGTTATATGAATATTTAGGGGAAAGTGGCGCTGATTTTTTAAGTAAACTTCGGCAACAGATATTGGTGTGGAAGGAGAAGAGTGGTGAGTTATCTGTAAAAAATAAGCTATTGATTCTGCTCCGTATTCCTAAAAAAAGATTTACTGAAGGTGCTGTTGAATCTACTGAGGTATGGGCATTTGCATCACAAGATAATATCGCTTCAGTTGGAATAAGTTTAGGTCTATGGATTTATCAGGGAAATGATTTGGCTAGGCTTATACCCCTTGATCTAAAACTTACAGGAGGTGGAGCAACTTTGTACATGCTCAATACTATACGGTCGCTCTCAAGAGAAATGGCTGCTGCATTTAATGGCTTAACTGCAAATGAAAAGAAGTGCATGGCGATCGGTTTAGGCAGTTTAGGTTCTCAAGTGGTTAACAACTTAATGCGTGCTGGGCAGGGGCAATGGACATTTGTGGATGATGACACTTATTTGCCTCATAATGTAGCTCGACATTATCTACCTGGTTTGGTTGTTGGATATGGTAAAGCTAAGTCAATGCAGTCTGTTTTAGAAGGGACCTTTGAAGATGCCAAAATTCAGATCATCGAAGCTGATGTTCTCAAGCCAACATCAGATGAGCTACGGGAAACAATGGAAGGTATGTCGTTGATCTTAGATATGTCAGCTTCAGTTGCTGTGGCCCGGGAGCTTGCATTGTCTGTAAACTCTCCTGCGAGAAGAGCTTCTTTGTTTCTTAATCCATCTGGAACAGATTTGGTATTTTTAGCGGAATCAAAGGACAGGACCTTACGGCTTGATCTTTTAGAGATGGAATATTATTGGGCATTGATTAAAAACGTGGAATTCAGTAATCATCTTTTTTCAAAAGGGGCTCCGATTCGCTACTCTCATGCTTGTCGTGATGTGTCAGTCATTCTTCCTCAAGATAAAGTAGCACTGCATGCTGCAATTGGTTCTCGCACAATCCAGATCTTATTACGTGAAGAGTTGACAGCTCAACTGAGAATATGGAGAACCACTGATGATATGACTACTACATTGCATAAATTCAATCCAGAGCCTTATCAAAGGACGCAAGCTGGTGATTGGACTCTTGAGGTTGCTACCAGAGTGCTAGTGGATATGGACCGACAGCGTACCTTACGTCTTCCTAGTGAAACTGGTGGCGTTTTGATAGGAACATTTGACACTCTACGTAAGATTATATATGTGATTGGT
This sequence comes from Pontibacter rugosus, assembly GCF_042678745.1. NCBI lineage: Bacteria > Pseudomonadati > Bacteroidota > Cytophagia > Cytophagales > Hymenobacteraceae > Pontibacter > Pontibacter rugosus. The sequence goes on from NZ_JBHTLD010000198.1 coordinate 4,223, forward strand.
TTCATTCCCTCCCCTCCTGACAGCATTGAGTGGCCAACGGCATATTACCGTGGAACTGCAGGATTGCAGGATGAATTAAAGAGAATTGAGCAAGTAACTGGTAAACAGGTTGATTATGTTGGGGAGTGGCATTCACACCCAATGGGTTCTAGTACAAAGCCTAGTGGAGACGACAGAAAGCTATTTGCGTGGTTGCAAAGGCATCGCTTGCGTGATGGGTTTCCTGCTGTCATTGCCATAGCCGGAGATGATAAAAGGTCAACCTGGTATGTTGATGACTTGGACACAGGTTCCGCTAGTTATGTTACGGAGTAAAATTTTGTTGTTAGCAAAATTAACTAGATAGTGACTTCCACCCATAAGTTATCTTCGCTTGTATCTTTCCGTATACGATTTAAGAAAGCGTGCCAAACCTTACTAGGAGTAGACTCGGGTTGTTCTGGAATCCCCGAGTCAGCTCTAAGTATACGACCATGCGTCTTCTCTATAAGCCGCTTATAAAGTGGAGCAAAAGGCATCAACCACCTTTTTCGTGCTGCCTGTTCTTCGTCTACCGGCAGCAACGCCATTAGATCATCACTTTCCATCAATTCAAGACCTTTTGCAGCCAAAGTAGCATTGTGGCTTCCGTGATGCCCTACCTTATACAGAATAGTTCTTTTCACTAGGTCAGCACCAGTTATTTCGCGACCTTCTTCTTCCCATGAATATTTATCCCATGAAAGCCAATTACCTACTTGTGCATCGCCTGGGAAAAGAAGTACTTTCTCTTTGGCTATTTCAAACGCTAAAACCAAACTAGTGTTGTTTGTATTGCTATCTAGTGCTAACGCAAGCTGATCTGATACCCCTAGCCAATCTATATCAATGCGCCGCCAGGCAGGACCTTGACCCTGTTCTGCTCCAAAGCCATACCGTTGCTCAAAGAAAGATCCATATAGTGAATTTGTATGGGTCTCTGACAATGGAATTACAAAACGCTGATGAAAAGGAGCTTGTGCTACCTCAGTATCTGAAATAGCCGCTGCATAAAAGGAATTATACTCACTTTCAGACAAAAAACATTCTGCCATCATTTCCTTCTCATAGACCTGTCCTTTCTTTGGATTTGAACGGCGAACAAGCACGGCGTCCTCTGGAGGACCTAGCACATAAATTTTCAGGTCTGGCAAGTTTGGTAAAGTTATGGTTTGTTCCCCTGGACGAAGGTATTTCACTTTCCCCCATTTTTGAACCAGGGCAATCTGCTCTGCTGTTCCAACTTTACCAGTTGCCATCAAAGGTCCATGGAATGATAAAACATCTTCTATCTCCGAAGCCCGTTCGGGATCAGCCACCTTTAATCTATTTACTGCACCATGTAGTGCTTTTAAAGTTTGGTGCCGCTCCTCCCTCAATGCTTGAGCTAGAGGATGTTGCATATCTTCCGTCCATGCAACCCACACTTCATGTATATCGATTTGCTCAAATATGTGTTCTGCAAAACTAAATCCGCTTAAGTGGTCCCAGTGCTCATGTGTTGCAACTACAACATCTAACACGCCCTTGCAGGTTTCTTTAATATCTAATGCGATTTTTTGCATTCGATCCTTTGCTCCAGGCGTGCCAACAAACACACCGCAGTCTATCAGAACATGACAAGTTGAGCCGCCCTCAAAAAAAGACAATAAAAAACAATCCCCCAGACCTCCAACCCTGTACATCTTAACTTTCGCATTCATAAGTATGCATTTAAAGTGACGGTTAAAATTTAGTGTTTGTGACGATGCAACATGGCAAAGGGCTCTGCAAACCCTTCTTCCCCTTGATTATTTGAACTACTAAAATACATCTTCTGAGCTGATGGCAGGAACTTCTCCAGCAAGTATTGTCTTTGTGCGTTTAATCGCTCTTCACTCAGTACGCTTTTTTTGATAATATATCGTACTTTACCTGTCTCTAAGTCCACTAATATCGTGCACCCTCCTCGAAAGATGAAATCAGGATCTTGAGCTGTGTTCCCGCTATCGACTGTACCCTGCGTGGATATGTCAAAATATCCTTTTCTTTTCTGGGTTGCCAAAATAACTAAGTCGGTTTTAACTTCTCCGTCAGATCCTACTCTGCGGGCTGGTCGAACGGCATGAATTTCCAATGCAGGAAACCCTGAAAAGGTCTTACTTGCAGATAAAGAGCGGGGATAGTTCTCATCTATTGTTAAGCCCATTGCCTGAACCGCCTGATATTGCGGAGGCTGTAATAGGCTATTCTGTAGCTTTTCTTGGTTATGCTCTGCTTGGTCGTATACCGCCTTTCTATCAGAAGATAAACCCCAATCAGGACATAAGTTACGTAGAACCTCAGCACTTCCTAATGCGGACTGAAGAGCTGTTAGTTCAGACTCATTGGGTTTTTGCCAGATCAGGCTTTCTTCAGATAAGCTATAGATGCCTTTAGGATGTATCCCCCAATTTCTAAAAGAATCAATAACAGCTACTCTGTAATTTCTCTTATCATCGGCAAACAAATCTTTATCTGAAGTAATAAGGGCACGCAAATATTCCCCAAAAGTAATGTCTACAGGTGGACAATAATCCAAAGCACGAATACACATGCGTAAAAAGTGATGAGCTGTTTTAGATGCCTCGCTCGCTAATCTATTTACTAAGTCAGGGTGCAATTCACCAGGAGGAAGTATTCCCGTACCCATTGATGCAATGCGGAAAAGGTCTCTTGTTCTTGTTTGATATATTTGTAAGAAAGCGCCAAACACAGCAGCCACAAGTATTGCGCCACGCTCATGCGGCTGATTTATACGACTAAGAGCTGACGGATCAGGAGTTATGGAAGTCCATTTACCGGACTTCGGATCATGACGGCCCAATGCACTTCGAAGGGAGCCGTGAGAGCCGATAGCTTGCCCGAACTCATGCGCTAATTCCCCGAGAAGAGTATGGCTAGCTAGATCACCACGCGCTCGGGCCAACTGATGGCGTAGCACCTCTGGGTAGGAGAAATGCTGAAACAAGGCTACTAGATCGGCAAAGGCTTCATGGAATGCTAGCACATCAGGGTTGCTTGGCTCTGCAAAGCGACGATGCATGCCATCTAACAATGCGTGAGTTGTTTCATGAGCGATGACATCATGTGACAAGCAGGTAAAAATCGTTCCGCCGGGAAGTAAACCAGCAGTACTTTTTGGAACGGTAAAATATCCGAACAGAAGGGCCTTCTTTTGTGGACTATAGTATGCATTGGGCTCACGTAACGCATGCGGATAAATACGTAACCGCTGCACGTATTCATATTTCCTTTTTCCTGTCCCCTCTTCCTTGTATCTACCGACTGACCATAGCGCTCGCCGCCCCAAAGCCTCCTCAAAGCGTTTTATAGTCATCATAGCCACTGCATATACCATTTGCTGATGAAAGCGAGGATCACCTTCAGAGGGTGCAAGTCCCCCCTGTGCTAATAAACTAGGGTCATCTAAATTTATCGGGGGGTAGGCTGCACTTGAGGCAGGATCAACGTCGATAACTTCTAGATATTCCCCCACAGGACCTGGCTCCAGTTCCTCCCAAGGAACTTCTAAGGAAAGCTGATTAATCATGATCGTCTCCAATCGGGTACTTAGACTCGGATCAAAGGCGAATGCTTTTAGCCTTCTTTTGTTAGGTTTAGGATAATCTTCCATGGAGCTGAAGCATCTGTGATTGATGATTATGCTTTATGTTCTTTTGGTAATATTCTTACAGTTAATAGTCCCCTCAATTCTCTACAGTTGAGTTGCAGGAGAATATCCAGATCTATTTTCTATTTTATTATGCAAAAGGTTACCAGATAGGCTTGTCGCATAAACTTTACAACCATTTTCTTTCAACACGTTAACAACAGATGGGCTTGGACTACCTTTTGCATTGCCGCATGATATATAAGCTACTTTGGGATTAAATATTTCTATCAAGTCTGAAGTTATGTTGTATATACTACCATGATGCGGAACATCTAGCCAATTCAAGTTAGATAAATCGTATTCATTGTGTGCAGTGAGCAAAGCTTCTGGTCCCGCATCAGCAGTAAAGAGATAGCGACGCCCTTGGGGTTCGAAAAGCAATACCACACTGCTATTGTTTTCATTGGAACGATCATTGTTCTTGTTTAATAAGGCTTTGTCTTCTTCAATGCCCTCAGAAAACAACCATTCTTCTTCTATACCCTTAACCATCGATAAAGCTTTTTCTTCCCGAAGTAATACATCGTAATCTCTGAAGCTCTTTAGTTTGGATTCATAATAATGTATAGAAGGTCCAACTACTTTCAATGATATTTCTTCAAAAGAAACACCTGCGAAAGGCTCTATTCTTTCAATTCCATGTTGATCAATTAAACTGAGAAGATTTTTAGAATCTGTCAGACTTTCTACAACGAATTTTAAACTTTTTTCAAGATTTGCCTTATTTATTTCGTTTAAAGTGTTTTCCAGATTTACTTTATGTAAGGAAGGATCATGTATCCAAAATTTGGTTATGGGAACTCGGCCGACTAGATAAAAAAAGCCTCCGATATGGTCATCATCAGGATGAGTATTGATAGCTAGATCAATTTTTTTACTCCTTGTATACCTGTTAATATGTTTCTCTATTTTAGGACCGTCACCTCTATGACCTGCATCAATCAAAACTACATACTCCTCATCATTATCATTAATATATCTAATTACTATTGCATCTG
>NZ_JBHTLD010000199.1:0-8918 GCF_042678745.1 Pontibacter rugosus
ACGCTCTAAACCCTTTTTATAGTTATGATTTTAAGATAATTAGCTCATAAAGTAGCCGCTATACTTTCCACCCGACCAGTTTCTGGTCAATTATTTTCTTGTCGGGATAAGAGGGTTGGGAGCCGTATTGCGCTACTGCCAGGGATGAGGCCATCGCGGCAAAACGGAATGCCTGCGCTGGCTGCTGCCCCTCCCAAAGCGCGAATGCAAGTGCTGCGGCAAAGGCGTCTCCGGCTCCTGTGGAGTCTACCATCTGCACATCCGGTGCTGGAAGGTATAGCTCCTGCTGGTCGGCGGTGATCATCACATAGCCTTTGTCTCCCATCTTCACCAAAGCCTGTCTTGCTCCTTTGGCTATGATGGCTTTACAAGCCTTTATTCCATCTTCAGGCTGCCGTATAGCAAAGCCAGCCATACTTTCCGCTTCAGATATATCCGGAGTCAGAAAGTCGGCTAGTGCATAAAACTGGTCTTGTAGCAGGCTTGCTGGAGTAGGGTCAATGAGTATGGTAAAGTTTCTGTCTTTGGCTGCATGTAAGGCTGCTATTACCACATCAGCCGGAATCTCCAGATCTACCGTCAGTATAGAGTTATCGGGTGCGTTGGAGATAACGTTAGCTACATGTGCAGGAGAGGCAGGTTCCCAGCAGTCGTGCGCGTTGTTCACGGCAAGTATAGCCTCGCTGCCGTTTGGTTGAACAGCTATGATGGCAAAGCCAGTGCGCCGCCCTGATGCCTGTTTCACGTGCTCCAGTTGCACACCTGCCTCTTGTAAAGGTTTGAGGACCTCTACAGCTTCCTGATCGTGTCCTAACCTGGCCAGGAGCCATGATGGAGCGCCAAGTTTAGCAATGTAATAAGCTCTGTTTGCTGCTTTGCCGCCACTTGCTGTGCGCAGGTCTCTGGCTGTGATAGTTTCTCCTGGCTTAGCTTTGTCTTCGGCTCTAACCTGTATGTCTTTGATCGCACTTCCTAATGATAAGATAACTCCTTTGCCCATGTTTCTTTTTGCCACTGGTTCGCTTCCTACTACGCATATAAAGTATAGCTGACGTTCTTATGCCTGCTGGAGCTGTTAAAAGGACTGCCTGTTCCGGCCACTACCTATGTCTGAACCAATCGGCTACTCTACACCGTATAGATTTTTAAAATGAGAACAGACAAACACACAACTATGGGAAAAAATAAAGCACAAAGCTCTTTAGCTATACTAGGAGATGCTATCGGCAAAGGTATACTGGCAGGTTTGGCAGGTACGGCAGCTATTACTATCTCGCAGATGATTGAGATGAAAATAACCAAGCGTGGCGGAAGTTCATCACCTTCCAAAGTAGCAGGCCAGGTGATGGGGGTTGTACCTAGCAATAAGAAGCAGGCTTCAGAATTAGCAGGAGAAACTGTGGAGCCAGAGAAAACGAATGAAGAAGTAAAGGAAGAGCATGCAGCACGATTTTCGCAGCTGATGCATTGGCAGTATGGCACTAGCTGGGGAGTACCAAGAGGGCTTCTCTCGCTGACAGGCTTAAATGGTTTGCCAGCTACAGCTTTACACTTTGCTGGTATCTGGTCTACTGCGCAGGTAATGTTACCTGCTGCCAACGCTTCTGAGCCTATCACCAAATGGTCGCCGAAGCAGATTGCTACCGATGTGCTGCACCACGCCGTATATGCCGTAGCCGCAGGGCTTATGTTTGATTACATCGATCAAACGGTTAAGAAAAAGAAATCGAAGAAAAAGAAGAAGAATAACAAAAAGAAGAGCTGATTCTGAATACAAACAACAAGTATAAAAGCGAAGGGCTAGTCAAATTGACTAGCCCTTCGCTTTTATACTTGTTTATACTTATCCTTTTCGCTGTATGGCTTTCTGGGCCGCCTGCACGATGTTGTCGGCATCCAGGCCATACTTGGTCATCAGCTCCGCCGGGGGACCTGACTCACCGAAGCTGTCGTCTACGGCCACATACTCCTGCGGCACCGGGTCGTGCTTGACGAGCACCTGCGCAATGGAGTCGCCCAGCCCGCCGAGGCGGTTGTGCTCTTCTGCCGATACCACGCATCTAGTCTTGGCAACGGATTTCAGCACGGCCTCCTCGTCAAGCGGCTTGATAGTATGGATGTTGATGATCTCGGCGGAGATACCCATCTCGGCCAAACGCTCTCCTGCCTGTATGGCTTCCCACACCAGGTGCCCGGTGGCAAAGATGCTCACATCGGTTCCCTCGTTCACCATCCAGGCCTTGCCGATCTCGAACTTTTGGTCGGCAGGGGTGAAGATAGGGACCACAGGGCGGCCAAAGCGCAGGTACACCGGTCCGTGGTGGTCGGCGATGGCGATGGTCGCAGCCTTGGTCTGGTTGTAGTCGCAAGGGTTGATGACGGTCATGCCCGGCAGCATCTTCATCAGGCCGATGTCCTCCAGGATCTGGTGCGTGGCGCCGTCCTCGCCCAGTGTAAGGCCAGCGTGGGAGGCGCAGATCTTCACGTTCTTATCGGAGTAGGCGATGGACTGGCGGATCTGGTCGTAGACGCGGCCGGTGGAGAAGTTGGCGAAGGTGCCGGTGTAGGGAATCTTGCCCCCGATGGTCATGCCCGCGGCGATGCCCATCATGTTGGCCTCGGCGATGCCGATCTGGAAGAAGCGCTCCGGGTTCTCCTTGATGAAGTCGCCCATCTTCAGCGAGCCCACCAGGTCGGCGCACAGGGCCACCACGTTGGGGTTGGTGCGGCCAAGCTCCAGAAGCCCTGCCCCGAAGCCCGAGCGTGTGTCTTTCTTATCTGTATAAGTATATTTCTTCATTTGTCAGGTTCTTTTCTTGGTGTGGGATTAATAATCTTCTAAAGTAGAGTTGAGCTGTGCCAGTGCAGCCTCCAGTTGCTCATCGTTTGGAGCCACGCCATGCCACTTGTGCGAGCCTGTCATAAAATCTACGCCGTGGCCCATGTTGGTTTGCATCAGGATCATGATCGGCTTGGCCTTGTGTGCCTTCGATTTTGCCAGTTCAAGCCCTCGCAGCACATCCTGCATGTCGTTGCCGTTCATTTCCATCACATCCCAGCCAAAAGCTTCCCACTTGGCTTTCAGGTTGCCTAAATTCAATACCTGATCTGTGGGGCCGTCGATTTGCTGGCCATTCACATCGATGGCAGAAATCAGGTTGTCTACTTTGTTGTGCGGCGCAAACATGGCTGCTTCCCATATCTGGCCTTCCTGCAGTTCCCCATCTCCGTGTAAACTAAATACAAGGCTGTTGTCGCCGTTCAGTTTTTTGGTTAGGGCAGCACCAATGGCTACAGAAAGCCCCTGGCCCAGCGAACCGGAAGCAATGCGTATGCCTGGCAAGCCTTCGTGCGTGGTAGGGTGGCCCTGCAGGCGCGAATTAATTTTTCTAAAAGTTGACATTTCGCTCTTGTCAAAGTAACCGGCTCTTGCCAGCACGCTATAGAAAACAGGAGAGATATGTCCGTTCGACAGGAAGAACAGGTCTTCGCCTGCACCATCCATGTCAAATCCTTCTTTGCGCTTCATCACCTCAAAGTATAGCGCCACCAGGTAATCGGTGCAGCCAAGCGAGCCACCCGGGTGGCCAGACTGGCATGCATGCACCATGCGCACTATATCCCTGCGGACTTGTGCGGCTATGTTTTCTAATTCTTTTATTTCCATTGCTATAATGTTTTAAAGTCTGTTGTAAAGTATAAAACAGGAGGGGGATTGGCTATTTAGTCTGCGCCGCATCCTCTAAAAATTTCTTCAGGCCGCTATCCGTTAACGGGTGTTTTAGCAAGCCTAAAATTGGCTCTAGCGGACAGGTGCACACATGAGCGCCTGCTTCTGCACATTTCACAATATGGATAGAGCTACGAATAGATGCTGCCAGAATCTGCGTATCGAATCCTTGGATAGCATAAATCTGCGCAATCTGCTCTATCAGCTGCACGCCATCATAGCCAATGTCATCCAGGCGGCCCAGGAACGGAGAAACGTAGGTTGCGCCTGCCTTAGCTGCAAGTATGGCCTGACCGGCAGAAAATATCAAGGTGCAGTTTGTTTTGATGTTGTTGTCAGAGAACCACTTCAGCGCTTTCACCCCCTCTTTTATCATCGGCACTTTTACCACAATGTTCGGGTGTATGGCCGCTAGTTTTTTCCCTTCTTCTACCATGCCTTCAAAGTCGGTAGAGATTACCTCTGCGCTGATGTCGCCGTCTACCAGTTCGCAAATAGCTTTATAGTGTGCCATAATGGCTTCCTGGCCTCTGATGCCTTCTTTAGCCATCAGGGATGGGTTGGTGGTAACGCCATCCAGTATACCCAGGTCATGCGCTTCTTTGATTTGCGCTAAGTTTGCTGTGTCAATAAAAAATTTCATAGTTTTTGATTTAAAGTGAGATTTATACTTGCTAGAAAGATTAAGCGCTCTTGACTGCTAAAATCAAGAGCGCTCAGTCTTTTAAAAATTTTAATACAATGAGTTGTTAAGGTTTCTGTGCTTTAGCGCATCTACGTTAACAACAGCTTAGACTCTTGTGCTGCCTGCTGCCACAGGCTCTTCCGGAACAAGGTCAGACTTCTTTCTCCACAGCGCTTCCATATCCTCCAGTTTCTTGCCTTTGGTTTCTGGTACAAACTTCCAGACGAACAGGATGGTTACTATGCACATGGCACCGTATATCCAGAAAGGGAAACCTCCGTGGAAATTATCCATCAGGTAGGAGTTACCCATCATCATCGGGAAAGTCTGGCTTACGGCGAAGTTAGAGATCCACTGTGCTGCTACGGCAATAGCCATGGCCTTGCCACGTATCTGGTTAGGGAAGATCTCAGAAAGTAACACCCACACTACCGGCCCCAGTGATAGGGCAAAGCTGGCGATGTAGCCTAGCATGAAGATAAGGATCCAGCTGTCTGTGATTTCCAGGTAAGCCGTTGTGCCTACAGCTGTAATACAGATACCCATACCCAACGAACCAAAGATCATCAATGGCTTTCTGCCCAGACGGTCAACAGTAAGTATAGCTATAACGGTAAACACTAAGTTTACAGCACCCACTACAATTGTTTGTAGCAGGGCAGTATCTGTAGTACCACCACCTAACTGGCTAAAAATTCTGGGAGCGTAGTATAAGATAACGTTGATACCAGTAATCTGCTGAAACACGCTCAGCATAATACCAATGAAAACTACCCATCCGAAGCCCTGGCCTAATATTCTAACTTTCGGCTTTGATAAATCCTGGTGCAAAGATGCCTTGATTTCAGCCAGAGCCTTCTTCGCATATTCAGGGTTCATGATCTTGGAAAGCACTGTGTCTGCCTTTTGCTCCTGGCCAACAAGCATTAACCAACGTGGGCTGTGCGGCACAAACAACAAAAGTAACAGGAACAGTCCTGCCGGAATGGTTTCGCTGCCAAACATCCAGCGCCAGCCGGTTTCAGTATTCCATGTTTGATCTCCCTGACCGGCGATCCAGTAGTTTACGAAATACACCACCAGCATACCAAACACAATGGCAAACTGGTTAAGCGACACCAACCGGCCACGTAAGTGCTCCGGAGCAATTTCGGCTATATACATCGGCGAAAGCATAGAAGCGATACCAACACCAACACCACCGACAATTCTGTATACAATAAACTCTGAAAAAGTATCAGGTATGGCAGAACCAATAGCGGATATGGTAAAGAAAAGTGCCGCGGCTATCAGACCTGGTTTACGACCAAAGCGGTCGGCCACCCAGCCTGCCACCGATGCTCCCAATATACAGCCAACCAAAGCACTTGATGCCGCCCAGCCTTCTTGCAGGTCGTTCAGGCCGAAGTGTATTCTCAGGGACCCAATGGCCCCCGAGATTACAGCAGTATCATACCCGAAGAGCAAGCCTCCAAGTGTTGCTGCCAATGTTATGCCCACAATGTAGGGCAGGTTCATGGCGGTTTTATTTGATTGATTTTCCATGAAAGGAAGCGTTATTATTTACAGTTCTTCAAAGACTAGATATACCTGTTGATCAGGTTCTCTAAGTACTCTTGCTTGCCGCTCTGAAGCGTTGGCTCACCGCTCTCAACAGCGTAAGCCATCAGATCTTCTAAAGACAGTTTACCAGCTTCAAACTCTTTGCCTTTGCCGCTGTCAAAAGAGGCGTAGCGGTCGGCACGGATTTTCTTGAAATCTGATTTCTGCAGGATGTTGTCTGCAGTGATTAACGCTCTTGCAAACACGTCAGCACCACCAATATGGGCGTAGAACAGGTCTTTCGGATCGGTAGAGTTTCTTCTGATTTTGGCATCAAAATTAACACCGCCACCTTGTAAGCCACCTGCTTCCAGGAACACCAGCATCGCTTCCGTAACTTCTGTGATGTCGTTCGGGAACTGGTCTGTATCCCACCCGTTCTGGTAGTCACCGCGGTTGGCATCAATAGAGCCAAGCATACCTGCATCAGCAGCTACCTGTAGTTCGTGCTGGAACGTATGGCCTGCCAGCGTTGCATGGTTTACCTCGATGTTTAGTTTGAAATCACCTAGCAGGTCGTACTGACGCAGGAAGCCAATTACAGTAGCAGAGTCATAGTCGTACTGGTGCTTGGTTGGCTCCATTGGCTTAGGCTCAATAAAGAAGGTGCCTTTAAACCCTTGCGAACGGGCATAGTCTTTAGCAGTGTGCAGGAATTTAGCGAAATGCTCCTGCTCACGCTTCATATTCGTGTTCAGCAGGGTCATGTAACCTTCGCGGCCACCCCAGAATACATAGTTCTCACCGTCCAGCGCAATTGTAGCATCCATCGCGATTTTAACCTGAGAAGCTGCATGCGATAACACATGGAAATCAGGGTTGGTAGACGCACCGTTCATGTAACGGCTGTGAGAGAATACGTTGGCAGTACCCCAAAGCAGTTTCACGCCGCTTTCAGCTTGTTTCTGCTTCGCGTATTCTACCATTACCTGCAGTCTGCGCTCGTTTTCTTTGATGTCGTTTGTATAATCTACCACGTCCACATCGTGAAAGCAGTAGTATGGAAGGTTGATTTTGGTGATGAACTCAAAAGCAGCATCCATCTTATCTTTTGCTCTTTCGATCGGGTCAGATTTCTCGTTCCAAGGGAAAGTAAGCGTTGCACCGCCAAACGGGTCAGAGCCATCAGCATTGAAAGAATGCCAGTATGCTACAGCGAAGCGTAAATGCTCTTTCAATGTTTTACCTGCTACCACACGGTTCTCGTCGTACCAGCGGTACGCCAATGGGTTATCAGACTCAACACCTTCGAATTTTATTTGGTCTATGCCTTTAAAAAACTCTTTTTCTCCTAATACAATGTTTGCCATGAGAATTTAAATTATTAGCTATTTTGTTTTAAATTAATTGTGGTTCAGTTGTTTCTCCAGTAGTGCTTTCCACTCCTGGTATGCGGGTTCATATTGCTCAATTGCCTTTGGTTCGATGATATGCAGTTTTTTGCTGTTTGTAAACGCTTCTTCTTCAGAGGCGAAGGCTTTTACGCCAATTCCAGCGCCTAAGGCAGCACCTACGCTACCGTCATTCTGATACAGCTCTACCGGCACATGCGTGGCATTTACAAAAGCCTCGGTAAAGGTGCTGCTCAGGAAAAGGTTGGCTTTACCGGCACGGATGATGCTTGGGTTCATGCCGCTTTCGCGCATAATATCCAGGCCGTAGCGGAACGCGAAGGCAATACCTTCCTGCACAGCTCTAAACATATGTGCCTTTGTATGCAGGTTCAGGTCAATGTTATGGAAGTGCGTGCCTACAATTTTGTTATTCAGCATGCGCTCAGCACCATTGCCGAAAGGTATAACACGCAAGCCATTGCTGCCGATGCTAACTTTTCCTGCCATTTCGTTCATCTCAGCATAGCTGATGCCTGTGCCGGCTGTGTTTTTCATCCAGCGGTTCAAGCTGCCTGTGCCATTGATGCATAGGAGCACTCCCAGCCTTTTCTCTTCACCATAGTTTACGTGTGCAAAGGTATTCACGCGCGACTGCGGGTCATAAATTAGCTTATCGCTTATACCGTAGATTACACCAGAGGTGCCTGCTGTGGCGGCTACTTCACCTGGCTTCAGCACGTTCAGCGACAGCGCATTATTTGGCTGATCACCTGATTTGTAGGTAACAGGTATACCTGCTGTTAAACCAAGCTCATCGGCTACGGCTTTCTGTACCGCACCATGCTCTGAAAACACAGGGTTGATGTCCGGAATCAGCGACTTCTCAAACTTATAGTAGTTGAGCACATCGCTGGAAAGCTGGTCGTCCTGAAAATCCCAGAACACGCCTTCGGAGAGGGCTGATATACTGGTGGTGATGTTGCCGGTTAGCTTCATAGCCACAAAATCGCCGGGCAGCATGATCTTGTCGATGTTATAGTATAGCTCCGGCTCATTGGCCTTTACCCAGGCCAGCTTAGAAGCTGTAAAGTTACCCGGGGAGTTTAAGAGGCGCGACAGGCTTTTTTCTTCGCCTATGGTTTTAAATGCTTTATTGCCTATTTCCACAGCACGGCTATCGCACCAGATAATAGAATTACGCAGTGTTTGCTGCTGCTTATCCACTACCACAAGGCCGTGCATCTGGTAAGCTATACCAATGGCACCGATATCTTTAGGGTTATACTTACCGGTAGCGTTGGCTTTGAGCACAGCCGCTTTTACATGGTCCCACCACATTTCAGGCGCTTGCTCTGCCCATCCTGCTTTCGGGGAGATGATATCAGACTCCTCGTCAGGGTACTGCGCCGAAGCCAGCGACTCCTGCGTTTGCGCATCTACAACGGATACTTTAATGGATGATGTTCCTACATCTATACCTAATAAGAGCATATTATCTTAAGGGGAGTTTTGTGTAACTCTTAGATTTAAAAATCGAACTTCTCTGCTCTACAGCAAGAGTAAGTTT
>NZ_JBHTLD010000200.1:0-8876 GCF_042678745.1 Pontibacter rugosus
ATATGAAAAATAGATTTAACGCATTCTTGTTCCTGTTCATCGCTATTGCGATGGCAGGAATATTCACAGGGTGTTCGGATGATGATGATAATGGTCCGAATGGTGGTAAACCTATGATTAGTTACATCAGGGTTACACGGCCAGAGGCTTCTGACTCCCTTATTGCTAAAGCAGGCCAGGGCAGTATGATTGCCATAATTGGGCAGAATCTAAATGGTGCGCGTGAGCTTTGGTTCAACGATCAGCAAGCAGGTCTAAATCCTGCTTATATCACCAGTACATCTATCATTACCCGTGTGCCTGCCAATATTCCGATAGATATCACGAACAAGATGAAGCTCATTTTTGCTAATGGAGATTCGCTGCTATATGATTTTACAGTGGACATAAGTGAGCCGTTGCTTACCGGCATGCTGAGTGAGTATGTAGGTACTGGTGAAGTGGCCACGATTGTCGGAGATTTCTTCTACGCCCCTCTAACGGTCACTTTTACGGGTGGTGTAGAAGGAGAGGTAGTTTCTGTTGAAGATGATATGATCAAAGTGAAAGTGCCTGAGGGAGCTGAACCAGGAACTATTACAGTGACTACTAGCTTCGGTGAAACGGAGTCTAATTTCTGGTTCCGCGACAACAGAAACATCATTGCCAGCTTCGACGGAACAACAACCGGATTATGGCATGGCCCGAACTTTATCAAAGCGTCTGATCCTGAGATTAAAAACATTAACAACAACTTCCTGCGCTTTAACCAGGCTTTGGCCGAAGGTGCCTGGGCTGAGTTTTATGTTGGGCCTGTTAATAGTGATATAGCCAAAGAAACAAAGAATATTCCGGCGGCTGCTTTGGAAAACCCTGCTGACTATGTACTGAAGTTTGAGATAAACACACTTGCCCCTTTAACGGGAGCAGCAATTAAAATGTACATGGGTGTGGGAGATATGGGAACTGAAAGAAACACTATTTTCTATACCTGGAAGCCTAATATTCATACAGAAGGGGCATGGGAAACCGTAAGCATTCCGTTTGAAGAATTTTATACAGCCAACAAAGAGTTTCCATACAGAGCTGATGGTTACGGTGCTTCCTTCTTCTTCAGTGATGGAGCAAAAGTTACCGCCAACATCGCTATAGACAATATGCGGGTAGTACCTATAAGGGCTAATTAACAAATCTTAAAAAGACATCTATATGAAGAATTTCTATAATCATAGGCTCCTGTTGCTGTTCTGCCTGATTCTGTCGTTAGGATTTATAACCTCATGTGAGGATGACGATGAGGAGACTGGACCCAATTCAGGGCAGGTAGAGTTGTTAAGTTTTGGCCCTACAGGTGTACAGCATGGGGAGGAACTGCGTTTTGTAGGCCATAACCTGAACCAGGTAGAAGCCATAGAGCTGCAAGGTGCAACAGTGCCTAAAGCAAGCTTTATTGAGCAAACATCAGAACTCATCAGAATTATGGTTCCGGAAGAGGCAATGCAGGGAAGGGTGACACTTAAACTCTCTAAAGGGGATGATGTGGTATCCAAAACTATATTGAGTTTCACGGTACCCATTACGGTTACTTCCTTTACACCAGAAGCCAGACCCGGTGCCAATATGACGGTAGCAGGAACGAAGTTAACCTGGGTAGAGGGTGTTGTGTTTGGGAGAGACACAGTAGACGAGTTCGTTAGCCAATCAGCAACTGAACTGGTACTTCAGGTTCCGATGAACGCCAAAACAGGTCCGCTGGTATTTGTGGGCGGTGGCGAAAACCCGACCTTTATTGAAACTGAAGAAGAGTTTGTGGTAACGTTGCCAAGCGTAACTTCTTTCGATCCAGCTTCTGTTAAACACAGCGCAAGCGTAACCCTGAAAGGTACTAACCTTGACCTGGTAGAGGAAGTTAAGTTTCCGGGAGGTGCAACAGTGTCCGAGTTTGCAAACCATACAGCTACCGAGATTACCTTAGTGGTGCCTAACAGCGCTGTTTCAGGTGCGCTTACATTGGTAGCTACAGGCTCTCTGGCAGAGAAAGCAACAGAACCGGAGTTGAACATCATCTTACCAGCCATCACCTCTTTGACTGATGTGAAGCATGGTGAAAACCTGACTATCACAGGAACAAACCTGGATATGGTGAAGGAGGTGGTATTTGCAGGTGGTGAGAAAGCTTCTACGTTTGTAAGCAAATCTGCGAACCAATTGGTTGTAAAAGTGCCGGATAAGGCAAATGCAGGAAATCTAAAGTTAGTAACCATACATGGTTTTGAGGTAGCAACCTCTTCTGCGTTTAACCTGGTTTTACCAGCCGTTACCAATGTCACCTCTACACCTGTTGATCCGGGGGCTAACATTACCATTACAGGTACTAACCTGGATCTGGTGAAATCTGTTGTGTTCACTGGAGATGCTACTGTCTCTACTTTTGTAAGCAAATCTGCGAACCAGCTAATAGTAACGGTGCCTAATAATGCTAAAAGCGGTGTGCTGAAACTGATAACCACAAAAGATTACGAAGTAACCACAAAAGCCGAGGTAGAGATTGTTTTGCCTAAGGTTACTGGCATTACTCCTGCACCAGTGGCATTTGGGGCTTACCTGACAATCAATGGCAGCAGTCTTAATCTTGTGCAGTCTGTGAAATTTGTAGGTGGGGCAACGGTAACCAATTTCCTGGCTAAAACGGAGACACAGATAATATTGGCAGTGCCGAATGGCGCAAAGAGCGGTAAACTAATGCTTATTACAAACCGAGGCTTAGAAATAGAGACGACACAAGAGGCACAAGTTGGTGCAGGTGGCCCGAATATCGACTATTACATCTACGATAATGCGCTGCGGGTAAATGCTGCCGGTGAAGCTGAATGGGAGAAGTGGGGTGGCTGGGAGACACCAACCCAGGATCTAGCGAATACGGAACAGCCAAATAGGGGAGCAAGAGCTATAAAAGTGGTTTACGAAGGCGCTAATGGTGGTTTGCAGTTTCACCCTAAAGATGCCAATGTGCTTAATGGCTACAGAACCCTGGTGCTTTATGTGCGTGGTACCAAAGATAGCCAGTTAGCTGTTCAAGTGAAGAACTCAGCTGGCGCAAATCAAGCCGATGTAACATTTGATGTAAAAGCAGGTGAATATAAGCTGATCGAGATTCCAATCAGCCAGTTAGGTGCTGTTTCAGGTGGTATAACAGAGTTGATAATTAAAAACTACGGAACTACGCCAAACACTGTTTATATAGATGATATAGGGCTGCGCGAGTAGTTCTGGAGAGATAAGAGGGAAGGGCAGCAACAGCCCTTCTCTTTTTACTTCAGGTCTGTATTATAACTATCAGGAAAGAGCGAGTTTCATACTTCAGTTTTGCTGCATAGGGTAAGACCTCTTGTATCTTTAGCTGAATGAGAAAAGGACAAGGCTTTGAAAGAAGTTTAAAGTGATATGAGTGAGGTGGAGCAAATAAACTCTATGCGTATCCCTTTGTCTCGTCTTCTGAGTTAATATTCATCCGGGTTGGTTGCAATGCGATTTAAATCAGAATGCTGCTATACTTACCAACGGTGCTACTTCGTAAGCCTGTTCTTCTTGCTCTGAAGCTGCCCTGAAGCACAGGGAGAAGGTGGCCCTTATAGAAAGTAACTCACCCGCAAAGTGCTTGTACTACAACTGTAGGTTGTGCCTTTGCTCCTTATGTCGAAAGGATACTTTTTAGCAGTAAA
Source organism: Pontibacter rugosus (assembly GCF_042678745.1). Taxonomy (NCBI): domain Bacteria; kingdom Pseudomonadati; phylum Bacteroidota; class Cytophagia; order Cytophagales; family Hymenobacteraceae; genus Pontibacter; species Pontibacter rugosus. Next base: position 3,702 of record NZ_JBHTLD010000200.1, read on the forward strand.
CGGATCACCTCCTTCTTTCTCTTAGCTCAGGCTAACAACTGTGCTTTTACCAAGGTGGGTATAGCTTTAAGGTAAAATCAGGGTTGCACATCCTGCTATTATGCAGCACTGACGAAACACCACTCACAGCACCGACAAATCTATGTTCAAAGCTAAACAGCACCAATCTTAATGTTTGCAAGACCTGCGCAAGATCAAATCAAAATGGATTTGCTGCGTAGCTCGGCTACTATACTTCAAACACAACTTACATGGAACAGTTTAGAACAGACATCCTTGCACTTCTTACCGGTATACTTACCTGCGGCAGCTTAACAGCGAGCGGGCAGCAGCAGTTCTCGGAAATCCGCCTGAACCAGGTTGGCTTCTATCCGGAGGGAGCAAAGAAAGCGGTTGTGCCTGGTAAGGCCAGCGGTAACTTTTACATCACCACGCCCAATCTGTCGGATACGCTTTACACGGGCAATCTGGGAGCAGAGTTAAAGTCGCTGCATTCCGGGAAAACAACTCGTGTCGCAGATTTTTCTACATTCAGGCAGAGTGGCACTTATGTGCTGCTTGTGCCGGGGCAGGGATATTCCTATCCATTTGAGGTAAGCCAGGAAGTATACCAGGAGATGACAAAAGCGGCTATCAAAGCTTTTTACTTTCAGCGTGCCTCCACAGATCTTGAAGAAGAGCATGCAGGCCAATGGAGCCGCCCTGCTGGACACCCGGACAACAAGGTGCTGGTGCATGCTTCCGCTGCCAGCAAAAAGCGCCCTGAAGGCACAGTGCTTGCCTGTTCCAAAGGCTGGTATGATGCGGGCGACTATAACAAGTATATCGTAAACAGCGGCATTACCACTGCTACCATGCTATCGGCTTACGAAGACTTTCCGGTATACTTTAACACGCTAAACCTACAACTGCCTGAAAGCAATAATACGCTGCCCGACGTGCTGGACGAAGCGCTCTGGAACCTACGCTGGATGCTCACGATGCAGGACCCGGAAGATGGCGGCGTATATCACAAGTTAACCACAGCAAACTTTGAAGGAATGAGCACGAAGCCTTCTGAGGCATCTGCACCACGCTATGTTGTGAAAAAGTCTACGGCGGCAGCGCTGAACTTTGCAGCTGTGATGGCACAGGCTAGCCGCGTATTCAGAAAGTATGACAAGGAGATGCCCGGCTTTGCCGACTCCAGCCTGGTGGCCGCGAAGGCAGCGTGGAAGTGGGCGCGTAAGAACCCAGCTGTCTTGTATGATCAATCTGAAATGAACAAACAGTATGCGCCAGCCATCAACACGGGTGCTTACGGCGACAAAGATGTAAGCGATGAGTTTGACTGGGCTGCAACAGAGCTCTACTTAGCTACAAAAGATGATAGCTATTACAAAGCCATCAAAGCAATGCCGCATAAAAGTATGGATTTGCCGTCGTGGGGGCAGGTACGCTTTCTGGGCTACTTCTCCCTGGCCCGCCACGAAAAAGAACTCACACCTGCAGCCAAAAAGAACTATCCGAAGCTGAAGGCTGCGCTAATTGCTTTTGCAGATCAATTGGTGCAGGCAGGGGAGAAGACACCCTACAAAGTACCGATGGGAGGCAATGCGCATGATTTTGTGTGGGGAAGCAATGCCGTGGCCGGAAACCAGGGAATTGCACTAGTGCAGGCCTACCGCCTGACAAAAAATAAAAAGTACCTCGACAGTGCCTTGGCTAACCTAGACTACCTGCTCGGCAGAAATGCCACTGGCTATTCCTTCCTGACAGGCTTTGGTGATAAAACACCGATGTTTCCGCACCACCGCCTTTCTGTTTCAGATGGGGTAAAGGAGCCGGTTCCGGGGCTGCTGGTGGGTGGGCCGAACCCGGGGCAGCAGGATGACTGCACCTATCCTACAAAAATAGCCGACGAGTCATATGTGGACGAGGAATGCTCCTACGCCTCCAACGAAATTGCCATCAACTGGAATGCGCCTTTCCTTTACCTGGCTTCTGCCCTGGAAGCGCTTAAGTATGAGGCAGGATATGTTCAGAAAAAGAACAACTAACAGCCTTGGCTATACTTTATTTTATTCCGGAACGAGTACTTTTATACTTTAACTGGCATTAGAATTGAATTTATAAACAACCCATACTATAGATGAACTATACTAAATCTATTCCTTTTGCGCTCACCGTGGCACTTGCCCTACAATTTTGTGCCTCTCCCAAACCCTCTGCTGACGGCACAGCCACAGCTACAACAGAGACTGCCGCAGCAGCTATTGCGGGCCGAACGGTAGCCTCATCCAGCAGGGTGGACAGCCTGATTGCAGCGATGACCATCGAAGAAAAAGTGGGACAGATGACGCAGGTAACCATCGACCTGATTCTGGAGGACGATGAAACCACAGTGGTGGATATGGCGAAGCTGCGGAAAGCTTTGATAGAGAAAAATGTAGGCTCTATCCTGAACGTAAAAGGCCAAGCCTATACAGTAGATCAGTGGCATAAAATTCTAACGGCCATACAAGATGTTGCTACCAAAGAAACAAGATTGGGCGTGCCGGTTGTATATGGTATTGATGCCATTCATGGGGCAAACTATATCGCTGGATCTACCTTGTTTCCGCACAACATTGGTACAGCCGCCAGCCGCAACCCCGACATAGCACGCAGAATAGCTGAAATCACTGCAGCAGAAGTACGTGCCGCCGGTATTCCCTGGAACTTTGATCCGGTGCTTGATGTAGGCAGGCAGCCGCTTTGGCCACGCTTTGAAGAAACTTTTGGCGAGGACGTATACTTGGTAAAAACCATGGGAGCGGCCACGATCAGAGGGTATGAGCAGGATGGCCTCAATCAGGACCATACCGTTGCCTCCTGTATGAAGCACTTCCTGGGGTACTCCCTGCCAGCTACCGGAAAAGATAGAACGCCTTCTTACATTCCTGAAACTATGCTGCGCGAGTATGTGCTGCCTCCGTTTAAGGAAGCGGTTGAAGCCGGGGCGGCAACCGTGATGATTAACTCCGGTGAAATAAACGGGATACCTGTGCATGGCAGCAAGTACTATCTGACTACCATTCTGCGGGATGAGCTTGGTTTTGAAGGTGTGGCCGTTTCAGACTGGGAAGACGTTATTCGCCTGCATACCCGCCACCGCATTGCCGCCACGCCAAAAGAAGCCGTGCGCCTGGCGGTAGAGGCAGGGCTCGACATGAGCATGGTGCCGGTAGATTACTCGTTTTATGATCTGCTGGTGGAGCTGGTAAACGAAGGAACTATCAGCGAGGAGCGCATTGACTTATCGGTGCGCCGCATCCTGACATTTAAAGAGAAGCTGGGTTTACTGGACAACCCGTACCCGAATGCTGCCCTTAAAAGCCAGGTGCAGAAGCCGGAGTATGACAGCGTAGCCTATCAGGCAGCGCTGGAAAGCCTGACGCTATTGAAAAACGAAGGCAATGTGCTGCCGCTGAAGAAGGGAACGCGCGTGCTGGTGGCTGGTCCGGGTGCCAACTCACTGGGAACGCTGCACAGCAGTTGGTCCTACATCTGGCAAGGAAGTGATGAAAGCCAATACCCAGACAAGGCCATGACCATTCTAGAAGCCTTGCAAAAAGAGCTGGGTGCAAAAAATGTGGTAAGCCGATCAGTGGGTGAATTTGGTGCGGCTGCTAACTATAATGTAGCCCAGCTGAAGAAAGATGCGCAAAATGTGCAGGCCATTATACTTTGCCTGGGAGAGAAAGCCTATGCCGAAAGCCCTGGCGTAATAGACAACCTTGATCTGGATGCCAACCAGCTTGCTTTGGCAAAGGCCGCTAAAGAAACAGGTAAGCCTGTTATACTTGTGCTCACACAAGGCAGGCCGCGTGTAATCTCCTCCATTGAGCCGGACATGAAGGCGGTGCTGTTAGCCTACCGTCCTTCTACCTTTGGCGCCCCGGCTATTGCCGACGTTTTGTTTGGTGACCACAATCCAAGCGGCATACTGCCCTTTACGTACCCGCGCCATTCCGGTGATATAGTATTGTACGACCACAAAGGAACCGAAAAGATACGCGAAGATCAGCCAAACACCTACGGCGACAAAGGCTTTAATCCGCAATGGACCTTTGGCCATGGCTTAAGCTATACTACCTTTCAGTTTTCAGACCTGAAGGTAAACTCTACGTCCTTTGGGGCGAACGACCAGCTGCAGGTAAGCGTGAAGGTGAAGAACACTGGAAAGCTGGCCGGACAAAAGGCCGTGGAGCTTTACAGCCGTGACTTATACGCCAGCATTACTCCAAGTGCCAGCAGATTACGGGCATACACGAAGGTAGAGCTTGCCCCGGGAGAGGAGAAAGAAGTTCGCTTTACGCTGAAACCGGAAGACCTTGCTTTTGTGAATGAGGAAGGAAAATGGGTAACAGAACCGGGTGACTTTGACCTGATGGTGGGTGACCAGAAAGTGACTACAAACTATGTACAGTAAACAGGAAGCCCGGCTCATGCCGGGCTTCCTGTTTATAATTTGAATACACGCTGGTATATGTAGCTACTATAAGTATAGAGACAAGAAAGGGCCTTTCCATATTAGGAGCAGGCCCTTTCTTGTCTTGTAGTATTAAGTTATAAAGCTTTTTGACTTTATTTTCTGAGTAAAGAGCATGTTTACATATCGTTTTTGCAGCGCAAAGGATAAGTTTTAAATATGCTGTAATGTTAGATCCTCTGCTTCAGGTCATCTACATCAAAAGATAAGTATAGGGACGGAATTAGCTTTAACGTGAACTCGGGAATTAAATATTTAAAAAACAGCTGTTTGTGCAACAAAAAAGGCTAGGAATCAGGTAGAAATATTGTCCGATGTTTCACCTAATCCCCTAGCCTTATGCACTTTATCCTAGATACTGCCAAAGTGGTTGAAGTGTTCTGCTTCATAGACGATTTCTGCAAGGAAGTGCAGGAGCACTTCGCCTCGCACCCGCTGCCAAAGGGGCTTCTTGAAAAGCATCCCGCCGGCAGGAAGCCCGCCCTTTCTGAGAGCGAGGTGCTCACTATTCTCACGCTTTACCACCTCTCGGGCTTCAAGTGCTTCGAGTACTACTACGAGCGCCTGGAATTGCAATGTTTTACTGGAGACTTTTTCAGGCAGCCACAGCTTGGTTGCACAACAGTTTTTCATATTGGCAAGGAGTCAGGTAACCAAGGGCT
>NZ_JBHTLD010000201.1:0-8843 GCF_042678745.1 Pontibacter rugosus
ATATAAATCATACATAGTACAGAACCTACTCACAGCCATAGCCTTACCTTCTATCTTACCTTTACCCACCTAGCAGCAAACTCTTTTAAAACACTTGCTTTACTAGCTGTAAAAAGCTTGTTATTTCATCATCTGCGGAATATGAAAATCTTTTTTAACTTTGGCTCTTATGAAAGCATTAGAAGGAAAAGTAGCCCTGGTAACCGGGGCATCCAAAGGAATAGGCCGTGCCATCGCACAGAAATTTGTGGAGATGGGCGCACAGGTGGCATTCACCTACTTGTCTAGCGTAGAAAAAGGGCAGCAACTAGAGCAGGAACTCTCTGCTGACGGCGGCAAAGTAAAAGGCTACCGCTCCGATGCCTCTGACTATACACAAGCCGAGCAGCTGGTAGAAGATGTGGTGAAAGAGTTCGGCAAAATAGATGTAGTGGTAAACAACGCCGGCATCACGCGCGACGGCCTGCTGATGCGCATGAACGAAGAGCAGTGGGATGCCGTGATGAACGTGAACCTGAAGTCTGTTTTTGCGGTAACCAAAGCAGCTACCAAGCACATGATGCGCGCCAAAAGCGGCTCTATCATCAACATTACTTCCGTGGTAGGTATCAAAGGCAATGCCGGACAGGCCAACTATGCAGCTTCTAAGGCTGGTATCATCGGGTTCACCAAGTCTGTAGCGCTGGAGCTTGGCTCTCGCAACATCCGCAGCAACGCCATTGCCCCAGGCTTTATCGAAACAGAAATGACTGGCGAGCTAGATCAGAAAGTGGTGGACGAATGGCGTAAGGCTATTCCGCTGCGCCGTGGCGGCTCACCGGAAGATGTAGCCAACGCTGCCGTTTTCCTGGCCTCTGACCAATCTGCCTACATTTCAGGCCAGGTACTACAGGTAGACGGCGGAATGCTAACTTAATTGAGTTCTGAGTCACGAAGTACGGGTTCCGAGTTATTATTCACAACTCAGAACTCTGAACTCTAAAAATGGCCCAGTGCTGCTGCGTTTACGTTAGTAGCATTGGGCTTTTTGTTTTATCTTTAGTTTTGTGATCTATGCCTAAGGTTAAAGCCTGTGCTACTGCTTACCTATACACAGAAGCACGAGTGAACGCCTACGCCAAGATGACTGTACCCATACTTGAAGTATAGGCGTAAAGCCAAATTTAAATTTCACAAATCATAACGCTCTAAACCGCTAACGTCATTTGTTTTCCCTCCGCCTGATAACAACCGCCTCACCCTGGCTTATACTTGCTTGTTTAGCTACTGGTGCCTTGTATGCATGGCTGCTGTATAGCAAGAAAGCCCCTTGGCCGAAGCCGATCAATTATGCGCTGGCTACGCTGCGCTTTGTGGTGGTAAGTATACTTTGCTTTCTGTTGATGGGGCCGTTGATTCGTTATGTAGCCAACACTACAGTAGCTCCTACCATTGTGTTTGCGGTGGATAACTCACAGTCGGTAGAGCTGTTTTCTGACTCTGCTCAGCTCCGCGCCGTACAGCAGGGCCTGCAACAGGTACGCGAAAGGCTGGAAGAGCAGGGATATCAAACAGCCGTCCAAACCCTGAACCCGGAGCAAGCGGCACCGCGCCTGAATGATATAACCTACAGAGCCGAAACCACCAACCTAAGCCAATTGCTGCAGCAAGTGCAGGAAAGGCATGCAGAGCAAAACATGGCGGGTGTTGTGCTGCTCTCTGATGGCATTGCAAACCAGGGCACCTCCCCCACCTACGCCAACTACAGCTATACTTTGTATCCTGTGGCCGTGGGAGATACCGTTCCGAAGCAGGATGTGCTGGTAGCCTCGCTTCGCTACAACAAAGTAAACTACAGCGGCAATCGCTTTCCGATAGAAGTAGAGCTGCAGCACCAGGGCTTTGGCGGCAGAAGAGCCACCGTTATACTTCAGGAAAACGGCAAGACAATCGCCAGCAGAAATGTGTTGTTTGATGATAAGAAACCCATACAGCAGGTGCCGTTTCAGGTGCTGGCAAGTGGCTTGGGCAAGCGCCATTACGTAGTGCAGGTGCAACCGGTAGCAGGTGAGTTCACCACCCTCAACAATACCAAGCATGCTTACATTGATGTGGTGAAGGGCAAGATAAAAGTTTTGATTGCCGCAGCCGCTCCACACCCTGATATCAAAGCTATTCGCACGGCTATAGAGTCAAATGAAAATTACGAAACCACGCTCTTCATACCAGGGTTGAACGAGCTGAAACAACAGGAGTATGATGTAGCGGTGATGCATCAGCTGCCGGGCCGTGTGACAGGCGGCGAAGTAGCGACAAACCTGGTGCGCCAGAAAAACCTGCCAGCGCTTTACATACTCGGGCCACAGTCAGATATGCCGAATTTTAATCGCCTGAACGCAGGTGTTAACGTGATTACTACAGGCCAGACCGACGAGGTTACTGCTGTGGCTAATTCTAATTTCTCTACCTTTCAGCTACCTGAAAACGCGACAGAACGCTTACCCGAATACCCTCCGGCACGCGTACCTTTTGGTGAGGTACGGGTTGCTCCTAACACCGAAGTTATACTTTACCAGCAGGTTGGCCGTGTGCGTACGAACAAACCCCTGCTCGCAGTTCAAACCTCCGGCGATAAGCGTAATGCAGTATTATTAGCATCCGGCACCTGGCAATGGCGGCTTCAGGAGGCTGCCAATAACCAACAGCCACAGGTTTATAACCAGCTTATCACAAACCTGGTGCAGTTGCTAAGCGCTCCGCGTAACAAGAAACGTCTGAACGTGTATCCAGTGCAAACAGAATACACCAGCTCCGACGAAATCCGCTTCAACGCTGAGGCCTATAACGAAGCATTGGAGCCAATTTACGGACAGAACATCAACCTAAAAGTAGCCGGAGAAGGCGGAGAAGCGAGAACCTTTACTTTTGCCAACGGCGAAAACCAGAGCGGCGTCAACATCGGCACCTTGCCCGGCGGGCGCTACACCTATACAGCCAGCGCAAGTATAAACGGCTCGCAGCAGCAGGACAAGGGAGAGTTTGTAGTAGAAGAATTACAGCTGGAGGCGCTGAACGCAGTTGCAGACCATAACCTGCTCTTCCAACTGGCTAGCAACACTGGCTCAAGGTTATACTTCCCGCAGCAACTACAGCAGCTGGAGCAGGATATTTTACAGGCCGACTACAAACCTGTTATCTATAGCCAGGAAGAACTAAGTGATGTGGTGGATTTAAAGTGGCTGTTTTTCTTGCTGCTAGGATTGATTTGTGCGGAGTGGTTTGTACGCAAGTATAACGGCAGCTACTAGTTAAGTATAACACAAGTATAGCTTATGCTTGTGTTATACTTACGTTACTGAGCCATCTACCATTTAAGTATTCGTTGCACGTTAGCACAAGCGTATTTGCTACAACACCAAAGCTTACATCTGACAAACACACTTTCTGCCTAACCAATGATTTCCCCCACTATTCTAACCACTAATCGCCTGTTGCTTCGGGAAATAACACCTGCGCTGTTCAACCAACTCTTCCTTGCAAAAACAAAACAGGAGATTATGGACTACCTGTACCTGAAGAACGATGATGAATTTGAGGAGATGGAGGAGCGCTATGTGAAAGGTATCACCACTTACTACACAGATTTTAAAGGTTTTTATCTGCTGGATAAGGAAACAAACAAGGTAATCGGCCGCTGCGACTACCATACCTGGGTGCCAGGCCACCGGCGCGCAGAGATTGGTTATACCATCATGAACGAGCAGTATAAAAATAAGGGCCTGATGAAGGAAGCCTTGGAACGTATACTTACCTTTGGCTTTGAGCAAATGAACTTATACCGGGTAGAGGCATTGGTCTCTCCTGCCAATACACCTTCGTTGCAGCTAGTGGAGCACTTTGGCTTTAAGCGGGAAGGCTTGCTGCGCAACAATTACATGCAGAAAGGCGTGCTGGAAGACTCTATTCTTTTTTCGCTTCTGAAGCCGGAGTTTGAAGAGTGGCAGGGTATAAAAATGGTTTAAGAAAGGCTCATTCATACTTCTAAATTTATCTGTTTTGAAATACATCATCGTTAATAAACCCTTCGAAGTACTCACGCAGTTTACCGACGAGGCCGGCCGCACCACTTTAAAAGACTATGTTGATGTACCGGGCGTATACCCTGTGGGCCGCCTTGACTACGACAGTGAAGGTATGGTTTTGCTCACCGATGACAAAACCATGCAGCACCGCCTCTCCGATCCTAAATTCAAAGTAGAGAAAACATACATGGTGCAGGTAGATGATGTGCCGAGCGACGAAGCGATTACAAGGCTGCGCCTGGGAGTGCAGATAAAAGGGACTAAAACAGCACCCGCCAAGGTGCGCCTGCTGGAAGAGGCTCCGCAGGTCTGGGAGCGTGCTACCCCTATCCGATTCCGTAAGAACATCCCTACCTCCTGGCTGGAAATAAAGATTTCGCAGGGCATGAACCGCCAGGTGCGCCGCATGACTGCAGCGGTTGGATACCCTACGCTGCGCCTCATCCGCTCTGCTATTGGCCCGTTAAACTTAGGAGATTTACAGCCGGGCGAGTACCGCGAACTATCTCCTGAAGAAGTAAAACAGCTAAAAGACATTGCGGCAAAAAGTAGTGCCGGAAATAGCAAGAATGTCAGCAGCTCCGCTACCCGTAATACCAGCATTGGCAGTAGCAAAGGCAAGCGCCCGGGCGGCAAAGGCGGTTTCAGAAAACAGATAAATTAACAGGCCTTGCTTTGCTTTGATCGCCAGGCAGTTTACAGAATGAGGGAACAGCTTCATTAAGCTACTTCTGTAAAATGCGCTGAGGTGTCAAATTATTGCTGAAGAAGCAAAAAATCTAATACCAAAAGCAACCATTTGCCTCTTTTGCCTATCTCTTGGGTATAGATGACCATCTAACACCCAAAGCTATGCCCTACTCAACTGCCACACAGGTGCCAGCGCTGGAAACGCTGCTAGACCTGCGAAGTGAAATCAGAACGAAAGTACTGAGTGCCACCTATGATTTTTACTTGCCTGAGGCTACGGAGCAAGCGCTGCTTCAGCATAAAATTGCTGTAAATAGCAAATGGCACAGGCTTTTATACCTGCTTTCTTTTGCTGCTGCCATCTTGTTTATAGTAGCTTCTTTTGGGATTGCCCTTTATGCTAATTCCAGTTTTTGGCTGCTAAGTATACTGCTTGGGCTTGTAACCTTTAGCCTGACGCTGCAAACGCTATTGCTGCGCCAGAAGATTGAGCAGCAGCAAAACAAGCTTTTCCTGTTGCAGCTTGATGAACAGCTGGCGCAGGTAGAACGCTTGGCTATGTTTAGGCAAGCCTTAGGCTAAGTCAAACAGTACCGCCTACACCCTTGAGCAATTCCAGGCCCTGGCTCCAGTGGCCATAACCGGAAGCGCTGTTTATGTGACCCGCCATCCCTATATTTACGTAGCGGCTACCCCACACCTCTGCCAGTTGCTGCGCTCTTTGTGCTGTCATGTATTCGTCGTTGCTGCTGCTCACTACAATACTCGGGAAAGGCAAGCGAGACAGCGGCACAGGTGCGAATCCAGTACAACCTGCCGGAAAATCAGGGGCCTCTGTGTCTGCCGGAGCTACCAGCAAAGCGCCTTTTATTTTCGGTTTATACTTCTGCGCCCAAAAAGCTACCGTTATACAAGCCAGGCTATGCGCTACTAACACTACCTCCTCTGGCTTATTCTCCATGATTTGGGTGTGCAGAGCCTCTACCCACTCCTCCCGGTCCGGGGTATCCCAATCGCGCTGCTGCACGCGTTTAAAAGCAGGGTACTGCTGCTGCCATAAAGTTTGCCAATGTTGTGGCCCGGAGTCGCCCAGGCCTGGTACAAGTATAAGGGTGCTGTGTTTCATAGGTATAAAATAACCAGGCGCTGCTGGTTCTGCTAAATCTAACTGTAGGTACCTGCTATGGCAGCCTGAGGCCTTCGCCACAAACCAACCGCAGGAATGCAACTGATGTGGTAGCCGCTAAAACTCAATACCCGCTGAAATAGAAAAGGCTCTACCTTTACCTTCGGAGTTGTTATCATTAAACAGGCTCGTCAGGTAGTGATGGTACAGCAGGTCGAGGCGCAACATCCATACTTCAAAACCAGCTCCGCCATTTAACGCAAACTGTGCATTGTGCAGGTCGCTCCTGCCAATACCGAGGTTGTTATCCGCTACGTTAACGATATAAGAAACAGACGGGCCAGCCATAAAACGTATCCTGGAAGCGACTTTGCCATCATAGCTCGTCCGGAAACCAACTAGCACAGGTACACGCAGGTAGCGCACGGTCAGGGCATCACGCTCACCGGCTCTTGGTTGGTTTTGTGTGATCAGGTGCGTTTTATAGTTCACAAAGTTGAGTTCCGGCTGTATGAAGAACCGCTCACCGATTCTGCCATATATGCCAAACTCTGTCGCAATGCCAGTATCATCATCTACCACCAGTGCATCGTTGCTCAGGCTGTAAAAGTTTATACCCACCTTGGCACCAAGAGTTAAATCAGACCTATCCTGCGCAAGCGCAGAAAAACTGCCTAAAAGAAGCAAAGCGTAAATAAAAGCAGATTTCATGGCAGTATGTATTAGAGATGGGTACAGCTTTATAAACAATAGCTGCTATTCATTCATACTACTTCTGTGCATGCTTTGTTCAACTTCCTGAACAGGCACAATTGCAAGTATGAGCCTAAAATTTTACCTTGGCTATAGGTAAGCTACCATTCTATGAAAACACACCCTTTTACCCTGCAATGGCAGGTGACACCAGCTATACACGTGCGGGAGGCCTCTCCTGCTGATGCTCCGGCCCTTTATCACCTGATTAACCGTGACCGCGCTTACCTGCGTGAGTGGCTGCCTTTCGTTGACATGAGCCAGTCAGCAGCTGATACAGAGGCTTACCTTCGCTATGTAAGTGCTGATGGGAACACGTCTGATCTGGTATTTGTGATCTTATACAAAGAAGAACTTGCCGGACTTATTGGCTATAAGGGTATAGACAGGCTAAACAAGAAGCTGGAAATAGGCTATTGGCTTGCCGAACCGCAACAAGGCAAAGGCATTATGCGCCGTAGCTGCCAAACTTTATTACGTCATGCCTTTGATACACTTAATATGAACCGCATTGAGTTGCGGGTTGGCGTAGGCAACACACGCAGCAGCAATATTCCGCAAAAACTTGGCTTTACACTAGAAGGCATCCAACGCCAGGGGGAGTTTCTGAACGGAAGCTTTCACGACCTGGAGGTCTACAGCCTGCTCAAAATTGAATTTAAAAGCTAAAAGTCAGATATGCCTGTGGCTCTTCTGCTTGGGTAACAGCATCTTTTCAGTTCAATAGCTATTACTATTCATAGAAAAATATATATTTGTTAAGAAAGTGCGGCGGCTCCGCTAATACACCCGGACTGTCGAAGAACATCATTACCCCTAACCATGAAAAAAATAAAACTTGCTGCACTCGCACTTGTGTGTGGCTCTATCGTTACTGCCTCTGCACAAGACCTCAGCAGTATCACACAAGACAAAACCACCCGCATTGTATCAACTTTAAGTGCTGATAATATGGAGGGCCGCGCCTCTTTTACACCGGGTATAGAAAAAGCCGCACAGTTTATTCAAAATGAGTTTCAACGCATCGGCCTGAAGCCTGTACCCGGCGAAGACGACCTGATGCAGTCCTTTATGATGTACCGGGTTTCTCCGGTAGAAAAAGAGGTAAAACTGAACGGTAAGGACATAAAGCCTGAAAACGTATTCGCCATAACAGACAAGAAAGAGTTGGAATGGAAACAGAAGGGCAAACAAAAGGTAGTCACCATTGGTGAAAACGACAATTTCAGAACAAGCTTAGGCGAACTCAACAACCAGCAGCAGGATGTGCTGGTGCTGGTACACCCGAAGCATGAAGAGATTTTTAAACGCTACCAGCACTACCTGCGCGAAGGCAGCGTGAAGCAAAAGCTTGGTGAAAGCAGCAGCAAAGTGTTTGTGCTTACCGACCAGGCAGCTGCTAAAAAGTATAAGCTGGAAGTTGAGAATAAGATAGAGAAGCTGCAGCTTACCAACGTGGCCGGCATGATAGAGGGCAAGCGCAAAAATGAGTACGTGGTATTCTCTGGCCACTACGACCACATTGGCATACAGACAGCCGTAGACGGCGACAGCATAGCCAACGGTGCCGACGATGATGCAGCCGGAACCACTGCTATGATGATGTTAGCGGATTATTACAAGCAACAACCGCAGCCAGAGCGTTCACTTATTTTTGTTGCTTTTGCTGCCGAAGAAATTGGTGGCTTCGGTTCTAAGTACTTCTCAGAGCAGCTAAACCCTGACCAGATCGTGGCAATGTTTAACATCGAGATGGTAGGCAAGCCCTCTAAGTTTGGCCCCAACAGCGCCTACCTTACCGGCTTCGAGCGCTCTGACCTTGGCCCGCTGATGCAGAAGCGACTACAAGGCACGACTTACAGCATTCACCCGGACCCATACCCGGAGCAAAACCTGTTCTACCGCTCCGACAATGCCACGCTGGCCCGCCTAGGCGTTCCGGCCCATACTATCTCATCGGTGCAAATTGACCAGGATAAAACCTACCACACCGTAAAAGACGAGCTGGAGCAACTCGACATGGCTCACCTCACCAACATGATCAAAGCCATTGCCCTTGCTTCGCAGGGAGTAGTCAATGGCGAAGATACGCCTACGCGTGTGGATAAATCGCAGGTGAAGTAGACCGCGAAGTCTATTCGGTTTATCTGTTGGTATCGACAGATAAGCCGAATGTGGATTCCTTTCATAATATAAAGGGTATTGAAAACAAA
>NZ_JBHTLD010000202.1:0-8841 GCF_042678745.1 Pontibacter rugosus
TTGTAGCGGACCAACTATATGATACTATGAATATATGTTCAGTAGTATTAATTTTTTTCCTCTCGTTCTTTAACGGCACAGCCTCCTATACTGCCAGCGGCAAAGCCTCCTTCTACGCTGACCGTATGCAAGGCCACCGCACCTCCAGTGGTGAGCGCTACGACAAAACCCTTTTCACTGCTGCACATGCCACACTCCCTTTCAACACGAAGGTTCAGGTCACGAATCTTAAAAACGGTAAATCAGTTGTGGTCAAAATAAATGATCGAATGGCCCGCAGCCGCCACCACGTGATAGATGTGTCCAGAGCAGCAGCTGTGGAACTAGGTATGGTGCGTGACGGAACAGCCACTGTGCGCTTAACTGAGGTGAAAGAAGAGCAGCCAGAGCAACAAGAGTTACCCGTTGTCGTTTCTAAAGCAGCGCCTGTTTTAAAAAAGTAAACGATGAAAAAGCCTTTGACTCTTGCCGATGTGCAGAAATTTGAAAACATGGAGTTTCTGGCCAGGCAGTTGGTAGAGGGTTTTATCACAGGATTGCACCAGTCGCCTTATCATGGCTTCTCGGTAGAATTTTCAGAGCACCGCTTATACAACAGCGGGGAAAGCACACGCCATATCGATTGGAAAGTTTTTGCTCGTACAGATAAGCTTTTTGTGAAGCGTTACGAGGAAGAAACAAACCTTCGGTGTCACCTGCTGCTGGATGTCTCGCCTTCCATGTATTATCCCACAGAGAACAATGGCAAGCTAACTTTTTCTGCCTTATGTGCGGCTGCTTTAGCGACCTTGCTTCGCCGACAGCGTGATGCTGTGGGGCTGGTAACTTTTTCAAGTAAAATTGAGCTCCAAACACCTGTAAAATCTACAGCTTCGCATCTGCATACATTATTGCTTCTGCTGCAACAGCAACTAGAGCAGCAGCCTGCTTTTAAAGATACCAATGTAGCCGAAGTGGTGCATCAGATAGCGCAGCAGATACCGAAGCGTTCGCTCGTTATTCTTTTTTCAGACATGCTTAGCAGGCACGATGATTTGGAGGGAATTTTTGCAGCTTTACAGCACCTGAAGCACCAGAACCACGAGGTATTGCTTTTTCATGTGATGGATCGTAAGACGGAAGAGGACTTTGAGTTTTCTGAACGGCCCTATGTGTTTGTTGATGTGGAAACAGGGCAGGAACTGAAATTACAGCCATCGCAGGTGCGGGAGCACTATCGTTCTGCGGTAGAGAAGTATAAAAAAGAACTGGCGCTGAAGTGCGGGCAGTATAAAATTGACTTTGTGCCGGTAGATATCAACGAGCCTTTTGATAAAGTCTTGTATTCTTATCTGGTTAAAAGAGCTAAAGGTAGATAATAGTAACTGCACCATTTATATCAAACTATCCTCATAAGATTCTCTTAATTTCCTTCTCTGTCAAAGGCATGCACACGTACGTCATCGGTTGTCATATCTCTTGTTTCTGATCCGAAACTAATTTTGTTTCCCCGGTATGTATCATAGATCAAAGTATACTTCTTCAACCCAGTAACTGTAGAGGTATCAATCACTTTATCTTCTCCGATACCACCGTATATTTTAACAGGTATACTTTCATCTACGTTACCTGACACTTCAAAAGTGTCATCTCCAGCCAAGCCATGAAGTATGATTTGTTTTGTTTCGCCTCTATGAAAAACTCTGCTGTAGAGTTGTTTTGCTGGCACGGTAGCAGCTGCTTTTCTATGAATGCTTACCTCCACGATTTCATCATTTAACCGCTTCACCACAAAATGCTCTTCCTTATCTGAGCCAGCAACAGTTACTTCGGCTGCCAATAATTTATACATTTCTGACGCAGCATAGAGTAGAAGATCGCGTCTGCTTTTTAGATTATGTATAATTTCAGTTCCTGTTAACGCATAAATGGGAGAGGGGAGTTGTTGCACCGCATGTTCGATAACTTCATCTGTTAGTTGCTGCTGCATACTTTTTGCTATACTTTGCCAGTCTTGCTTGCTCAGCTCGTTTAAGAAGCGCTGATCAATGAATGCAGCATTGAGCATATAGGCCTTCACATCGCTGAAGTCGCCGTCAAATGTATGAAGCTTGCGCGCTAGCAACTTACTTGTTGCAATAAAGGGAATCAGACCGCCCTTCATCTTGAAAAATACCTGATCACGATCTTTGGGCACTGGCTCATAAAAAGTATCGCTGCTATTGCTTGATACAGCCCATTCCCATTGCCCTTTGTGTCTGTCCCAGTCGCCGATGAGTAAGTCCAGCAACCGAGCTCGTGCAAAGGCAGCTTGGTTTATGTGGTAATTATTAGAGGCAAACCTATTACTTAGCACTTCGTCTGAATCAGCAAAGCCTATGGCACCAGCAAACCCACCTCTGAGGTCCACAGGGTTTTCATACTTCTCTTCCAATAAGAATACTTTACCCTGAACAGCCTGTTTATGTATGCCAAAGGCTGTATCAGAGGCGG
Organism: Pontibacter rugosus; assembly: GCF_042678745.1. NCBI lineage: Bacteria > Pseudomonadati > Bacteroidota > Cytophagia > Cytophagales > Hymenobacteraceae > Pontibacter > Pontibacter rugosus. The sequence goes on from NZ_JBHTLD010000202.1 coordinate 2,473, forward strand.
GGACATAATAAAGTTTAGGGTTTGTATGGGGGACACCTACTGCTTTTGCCAAATGGGGCACAACCAGTGGACCATAGGGATTGGCGGCGGCAGTCTGATCGCGGAGTACATTCGCTACAAATGTTCCGCGCCAGAAAGGACTAACTACATGTATAGGATCTTTGTCTAGTGAGCGGAGAGCATACTTTCTGCCTGCGCTGTCTTGTAACTTAAAACTTGTGGTTTGAAAGCCACCGCCTTTTCCTGTTACTTTTAAACCGCCATATATAGAGTCCAGCTTGAACAAAGGCAGCTTTACTGGTTCTGCCCATAAGTTGCGGTTATGGTTTCCCCAGAAAAAACGGTGAAAGCCGCTGCGGTTATAGTGGCGCCCGGCTATTACCCAAGCGCTATCTGTACCGGCAGCGGCTTTCCCGTTTAACTCTTGCGCAGTGGCAAGTGCATCTTCTTGAAAAAAGGTGTCATCCACGCAGCTGCTCATACTTACACATACCAGTAAAACCAGCAACAAACGCTTCATGATCTTAAGTTAAAAGTATAAATTCAGGGAATATGAGCAGCTAAGTATTTGCTCATACCGCTATACTATTAACGTATCAGTATAGTTTATTTATTCTGCTGATAGAAGTTGATGAGGCCATTGGTAGAACTATCGTGATCAGATGTCTTGCCTTGTAGCAGTTCTCCCTCGATCGTTCCGGCTAACTGCTTTCCGAGCTCCACGCCCCATTGGTCGAAGCTGTAAACGTTCCAGATGACACCCTGCACAAACGTTTTATGCTCGTACATGGCCACCAGGCTACCAAGTTCGAATGCTGTCAGTTGCTTCATCATGATAGAGGTAGTGGGCTTGTTGCCGGCAAATACCTTATGTGGCAACAGATTTTCCAGCTCCTCTCCAGACATTCCTTTTTGCGCTAGTTCCTGTCTTACTTCCTCGGCAGTTTTGCCTTTCATCAAAGCTTCTGTTTGCGCAAAAAAGTTAGACAGCAGCAGGGCGTGGTGGTTGCCAACATCATTATGGCTCAGGGCAGGCGCAATAAAATCACTAGGAATAAGTACGGTACCCTGGTGAATTAACTGAAAGAAGGAGTGCTGGCTGTTAGTTCCTGCTGCTCCCCATACCACAGGCTGTGTTTGGTACGTAACTGGTTGGCCGTTGCGGTCGGTGCTTTTGCCGTTGCTTTCCATCAGTAGCTGCTGCAGGTACTCGGGTAATAAACGCAGGTACTGGTCGTATGGCAGAATAGCGTGTGTCTGGCAGCCAAAGAAGTTGGTGTACCAAGTGCTTAGCAGCGCCATCAGCACAGGAATATTTTCTTTCATGGGAGCCTTGCGGAAATGCTTGTCCATAGACTCGGCACCACGCAGCAATTCTTCAAATTTATCATAGCCAAGCGCACAGGCTATGGAGAGGCCAATAGCAGACCAAAGTGAGAAGCGTCCGCCTACCCAATCCCAGAAGCGGAAGGCATTCTCTTCTGCAATGCCAAATTTTGTAACTGCCTCTATGTTGGTCGACAAAGCTACAAAGTGCTTCTTGATGTGCTCTCTGTCAACTGCCTTTTGCAGGAACCAACCGCGGGCTGTTTCAGCATTGGTGATGGTTTCTTTGGTAGTAAATGTTTTAGAGGCAATAATGAATAGGGTAGTTTCAGGGTCCAGTTTGCGCAGCGTTTCAGCGGCGTCCGTACCATCAACATTAGAGATAAAGTAAACCTCCAGGTCTGGCTTCTGATACTTTTTGAGCGCCTCAATGATCATCTTGGGACCAAGATCGGAGCCTCCAATGCCGATATTCACCACACTCTTGATGCGTTTTCCTGTATACCCCGTCCACTCACCGCTGTGCAGTTTGTCACAGAAGTTCTTCATCTGCTGCTGCACTTCATGTACCTCTGTCAGTACGTTTTCACCCTCCACGTTTAGCTGCTCATCTGTGAAGTTGCGCAGCGCCGTATGAAGCACAGCCCGGTTTTCTGTGGCATTGATTTTATCACCGCTAAACATACTCTCTATGGCAGCAGGAACGCCAGTTTCATCTGCTAATTGAGTGAGCAGTTGCAGCGTCTCTTCCGTAATCCTGTTTTTAGACAGATCATACAGTGTGTCATTCAGCTTGTATGTGAATTTCTGAAAACGCTCCGGGTCCTGCGCAAATAATTCTCGGAGGTGCTGGGGCTGTAATTGGTTAAAATGGGTTTCTAATTTTTTCCAGGCCTCGGTTGTGGTTGGAGAGTTACTTTTAAGCATAGTATATTTTTTGTAGTTGTACAGGGCATCCGGTTTCACTACTGCTATTTAAAGCTTCAGGTTTACGAGGATACCCGTTTCGGTTTGTAAATGGTTACGTACTGAAGCGCAGCTAAAGCGATCTTACTTCAAATTTATACATTCTGGTTTTAAATTCTGTTATTATAGAATATACAGATGGCTTATGCTTCTTTTTAGAGCTTGTTTACATTTCGTTTTTGCAAGCGAAAGCTGAATGGCAAGGGTTCTGGCAAAGCGGTTTTAGAGCTTCATAGCAGCGCTATGGGGCGAGAAAAGCATGAAGCCGCGTTCCTTTACAGGCGGTTTGCAGCGCAAAGGATGAATTTTAAACATGCTCTTATCTTAACTGACAATGCTGCGTATGTACAGGGATATCATCATATCTCCGTATGATAAAAACCTTGTTTTGAGGCAAGTGGTAAACGCCATAACCTATTTAATTATAAGAAAGAGAGCAATGGAAGAGAAGAAAGAACAACATAATTCAGATCGGCAAAGTGCTGCTTCTAAAGCAATACAAGATAAGCCTGCAGAACACAGCAATGATTATGTATCAGGAGGGCAAAAAGGAGCAACAAGGCCAGAGCAAGGTCCTGAAGTTCCACCTGAAGAGCGCACCCTCGGCATTCCGTAAATTTATATTTAATGCTGAGTAGTTGAAGCAGAAGGTGTACGTAATTGCAGCTAGGTACTTTGTAACACATAAAGCTTCATCTTGCATTTCCGAAGCTTTATATGTTGCATAATTTTCGAATAGACGGTAAGGCAGGTATAAGTATAAAATCCAGCTCTGGCTACATTTAAATAAGCGATATTGTTCAATTTATATTTATATGTGCCTATATTTGAGGTAAGGCATAATGATGGCAGGTTTCTTTTAATAGGGTGGAGTATAAACAACGCTTTTAGAGCAGGTTTTAAGCTCTGAATTTGCTTGCGTCTATATTATCGACCTTGCGTATAAATAGTAAAATCTGCTATCAAAGTTTAAATGCCTGCCAATCCTAAAACATCATAGGGTATAAAGCATTGAGCGAACGAATTCTATAATCAAAACATACTGCAATGAGTGATCTAAGCAATCTTATAAAAAAAAGAAATATCAAAGCCCTTATTCTGGACATGGATGGTGTTATCACAAACACAGCCAGCTTGCATGCCGAAGCCTGGAAAAGGCTTTGTGACTCTTTTCTGAAACAGCAGGGGCAGCAGGATGGCACAACCTATAAGCCATTCGATCTTCAGGAAGATTATCGCACTTTTGTACATGACGTTCCCCGCATTGATGCCATGCGTAACTTCATGGAGTCTCGTGGCCTTTCGTTGCCAGAGGGCAAGCCTGAAGATGATGCCGATAAAAATACGATTGTTGGCTTAGGCGAGCGCAAAGATTTATACTTCCACGAACTGCTAAAGCAAAACGGTGTAGTTGTTTTTGACAATGCGGTGCAATGGGTAAAAGAGCAGCAGGAAGCAGGTATGAAAATTGCTATTGTTTCAGGAAGCAGAAACTGCCTGACTATACTTCGCCGTGCCGGATTAGACAGACTTTTTGAAGTTCGAGTAGATAAAGTAGTAGCAGGAGAACATAAATTGAAGAGCAAACCTGCACCAGACATTTACCTGGAGGCAGCACGCCAGTTAGGTGTAAAGCCAGAGGATACTGCTGTTTTTGAAGATACCACTGCTGGTATTGAAGGAGCTAAAGCAGGCGGGTTTGGTTTAGTAGTTGGTGTTGATCACAGCTATAAAAAAGAGAATCTGGAGATGAAGGGTGCTGATATTGTTATCAAAGGTTTCTCTTCGGAAGTGAAAGCAAATTTGAACCCTGCTTAAAGTTCAAGAGGCTTTAAAGCTGTAAGCAGCAGGAATGAAATATAAAAACCAAAGGGGGCCGCTATCTGATAGCGGCCCCCTTTGGTTAGTGCCTTCTCTAGTTTGTTGCTGTCTAACCCAATACTAAGCAGCTTTGGAAACAATGTACTACTATGTCAAGTATTACCTGTTAAGCTTGTGGTTTTAACGCAAGTATAAATTACACTAATCTTAACTCACTATTAGCTTTACAAATACCCAAACTTACTATGAAGAACGACTCAGGTATGCAGGTTCAGAAGTACCATGTAAACGATCTCCCATCTGCGACATCCGAAGTTCCCAAACACTTACAAGGCAAGAAACCAGCTGTGTTTTTAGATTACGACGGTTGCCTGAGCCCTATTGTGCAGGATCCGGATAAGGCCGTGTTATCAGAAGAAATGCGGAGTACCTTGAAGCGCCTGGCTGAAGTTTGTAGTGTAGCCGTAGTGAGCGGCCGAGACCGTGCTAACGTGAAAGACCTGGTGCAACTTGATAATATTTATTATGCGGGTTCTCATGGCTTTGATATCTCAGGACCGGATGATATGCACACTGAGCCAGGAGGTGCAGCAGCTGCCATACCTGCCTTAGATAAGGCACAGGAAGAGTTAAAGGAGCGCTTACAAGATGTACAGGGTCTATTTATTGAGCGTAAACGCTATGCTATTGCCGTGCATTACCGCAATGTAGCTGAAGATCAGGTGCCTAAAGTGCTTGAAGTGGTAAAGCAGGTTATCTCGGAGCATGAGGCGTTAAAGCCGGGGCCGGGAAAGATGATCATGGAACTGAAACCTAACCTTGACTGGCACAAAGGCAAAGCTGTTTTATGGCTGATGGAGAAACTCGAGCTGAATAAACCTGACATTGTGCCCCTTTATATAGGAGATGATTTAACGGATGAAGATGCGTTTGCTACCTTGCAAGGGCAGGGAATCGGGGTAATGGTAGGCGAGCATGGTCAGCAAACAGCCGCTTCCTATCAGTTAGAAGATGTGGCAGCTGTGCAGGACTTTCTGGAAGCGATTATCCAAACTCTGAAGCCATAGCAGCAAGTATACTTCACATTAAACAAAAGAGGCAGCGCTACAACGCTGCCTCTTTTGTTTATTCTATACATCGTTAATACTATGCGTTCTTACCGATGCAATTTAAATCTTCAAATGCTTCTTTTAAGCGAGCAATGAAAGACTTTTCACCCTCACGTAACCAAACACGTGGATCGTAATATTTCTTGTTAGGAGAATCTTCGCCGTCAGGGCTGCCGATTTGAGACTGTAAATACCCTTTCTTGCTTTCGTAGTAGTTACGTATGCCATCCCAGAATGCCCACTGCATATCAGTGTCGATGTTCATTTTGATAGCTCCGTAGGTAATTGCCTCTTTAATCTGGTGCTTTTCAGATCCGGAGCCACCGTGGAATACAAAATTAACCGGGTTAGGACCAGTTTTAAACTTTTCCTGGATATGATCCTGTGAATTCTTCAGAATCTCAGGGCGCAGTTCTACGTTTCCTGGTTTGTAAACACCGTGCACGTTACCGAAGGCAGCTGCAATGGTAAATCTGTCGCTAACCTTGTTTAGTTCTTCGTAAGCATAGGCTACTTCTTCAGGCTGTGTATAAAGGCGTGAGCTGTCTACATCTGAGTTATCTACGCCGTCTTCTTCGCCACCCGTTACACCAAGTTCAATCTCAACCGTCATGCCGATTTTATTCATGCGCTTCAGGTAGCTCGAGCAAGTCTCAATGTTCTCGTGTATCTGCTCTTCAGACAAATCAAGCATATGAGAAGAATAAAGCGGTTTGCCATGCTCTTTGTAGAACTTCTCTCCAGCATCCAGCAAGCCATCAATCCAAGGCAGCAGTTTTTTGGCAGCATGGTCTGTGTGGAGTACCACAGGCACACCATAGGCCTCAGCCATCAGGTGAACGTGTTGCGCACCTGAGATAGCACCAGCAATGGCAGCTTTCTGGTTGTCGTTAGCCAGGCCTTTACCCGCAAAAAACTGGGCACCGCCGTGGGAGAACTGAATGATAACTGGAGAGTTCACTTCTCTTGCTGTTTCCAGCACAGCATTCACTGAATCCGTGCCAATAACATTGACGGCAGGAATTGCGAAGTTGTTCTCATTTGCATACTTAAACAGCTCTGTTACCTCATCGCCGAAAAGCACACCTGCTCTGAATCTTGTTTTAGTTTCGCTCACAGATTTATTTTATGATTATAGGTTGATTAT
>NZ_JBHTLD010000203.1:0-8683 GCF_042678745.1 Pontibacter rugosus
TGATACAAAGTAAAGCTGTTTTATGTTTATATAAAAGAGAACTTCTATATAAATAAAGTTAATTATAGAAAAACGAAGCATGGACGCACTAATAAAGGCATTCCTGCGTTTCAAACAGCTGATATTATTCTGAAATAAGCTTCATGAGCTTATTAAGTATAAATTTGCAAACGAACATTGTAAACGAATCGTGTGGCATGATCTTTTCTATAAACTAAAGTGCCAGCGTCATAAATAGTATAGATCACTTATACCTCCGATAGATGAAAAAGTTACTGCCTTTCTTATTTGTTTTTGCCTTTCTTTTGGCAGCACATACAGGACGTGCACAGTTAAAGCTGCCCCAGGCTAGCCCTGCCTCTATGGTTAAACAAACTGTAGGGCTAACGGATATTACAGTTAACTATCATGCACCCAGCACGAAAGGACGAAAAGTATTCGGCAATTTAGTGCCTTACAAGCAGCTTTGGCGTGCTGGTGCAAACGAAGCGACTCTCATAACTTTTGAGGATGAACTTTTTTTGAACCAGGAGCGTGTTCCTGCTGGCACCTACTCTTTGTTTATACTCCCCCAAAATGATTCGCTATGGCACATTGTTTTGAACAAGGATACTACCTTGTGGGGCTTAGAGGGCTACAATGAACTGGATGATGTGGCTTACCTGGAGGTTAAGCCAAAGAAGGGGCCATTTACTGAAACTTTACTTTACTCTTTTTCAGATATAGGCACAAACAAGGCGAACCTAAACCTTGCCTGGGAAAACACTAAAGTTACGCTTAAAATAGAGACAGAAATAGAAAAGAAAGCGTTGCAAAACATCAATAAAGCGCTTTCCACAGCTGCACCTGATGATTGGTTTATCTGGGCACAAAGCGCTGAATACATGTTGTCACGGAAAGAACACCACCAGAAAGCACTGGAGTGGATTAACAAATCAATTTCTATAAAAGACAACTTCTATAACAACTGGATCAAAGCAAAACTTTATGCTCACAACAGCGAGTTTCAGATGGCTGCTTCTTTATCAGCCAAAGCCATCCAGCTTGGCAGCACTGAACCTGAAAGCTATAAAACATATGCGCAACAGATAGAAACAGCTTACAGCGACTGGAAGAAGAGAAAATAATGATTTGATGTACTAAAAAGCGAAAGGCAGCCAGACTGGCTGCCTTCGCTTTTTAGAATTTGGCAACAAAGCGCAGGTTTAAGCGTCGGCCAGTTAAGTAATTGGGAACAGCATAGGTAACTCCATCTATATCATTCACATAGTTATAGGACACGCGATTCTTTGCATCTATCAGGTTCAGTATTTCTAAGCCGATCCAAAGGCTCTCCAACCCAATTTTTTTTCGCTCTACCAAGTCACTTTCTACAATGATAACTTTAGAAAAGCCTATGTCTACCCTCTTATAGGATTTACCATCAAAGGCATTTCGGTAGTCCGGCTGGCTTGGAGGGCCAAAAGGCAAGCCACTCCCGTACACAAAATTCAGGTACATGCGCACTGTTGGGTTATCAGGCAGATGGTCTTGAAAGAATACCCCAAAGTTGAGAAGCTGATCAGTTGGGCGACGGATGTAACCCTGCTCCTTACGCCCTACTACTTCACCTTGTGCATCAAACACAGCAATAGAGTCTCCTCTAACATTTTCTTTTGTTGTTAACACCCCAAGGCTTAACCAGGATTCTGCTCCAGGTATGAATTCGCCGTTCACCCGGACATCAAAGCCTGCAGCATAGGCTTTAGCGTTGTTGCGGGCATAATAGCGCAGCCGCACGTTGTCAAGGTCATACGGGATAACATTTGTCATTGCCTTATAATAGGCCTCTGTTGTTAATTTAAAGTCTCTCCCCCAAGCTTCAAAAAGGTAGTCGCTTCCTACGATGGCATGAATAGAGCGCTGTGCCTTCAACTCTTGATTGATCTCGCCTTTAAAGTTGCGGAGCTCCCTGTAAAACGGTGGTTGATAATATACACCAAGGGCAGCCTTAAAGGAAAGGTTTGGGTTCTTGCGGGTAATAAAAGAGTACTGCACGCGAGGAGATATATTTAGTTCTCCATTAAAATCCCAGTAGGTAGCCCGCACTCCATACGTTAATGTCTTTAGCGAATCCAGCTCAAAGGTATGCTGCACATAGCCACTGTAGCGCAACGAATTAAGCTCTAAGTCAGAAGTGAGAAAGTTTTTCTGGTTCACAAAATCGGCAGAATCCATGAAGGAATATTCCCTGAGCTCGTCGGTTATATTTTCTATACCTAGTTTTGCTCCAAACTGTACATGGCTGCGTTGGCTTAACTGCAGCGTGTTTCGTAACTCTGCCGTTAGCATCTGCGCCAAAAGTGCATTACGTGCATGGTTAAACTCACTTCCTATGCCGCGCTCCTGTAGGCATTCTCCAAAATTATTGCCTGCGGTGCTTACATCGCAGAGCCGGTAACCAGCCTCCACATCTCTGAATTCCCGCTCCCGCGACTGCACACCTGAAAGTATAAGCTGTGCCAGATAGCTAGCTGTGAAGCGGTGAGAGACATTAACACCAGTTTGAAAGGTGCTATACTCCATTGTCTCTTTTCCATCGAAGGCAATGGAAAGCCGTAAAGGGGCCTGCTGCGTCCCAAAAGTAGTAACCTGCGACTCCGGCTCAACCATGAAATTGTTTTTGGCATAGCTGCTGAGTATACCAATGGTAGTCGTACCTGATGGCTCTCCTTTGCTTACATCAAAGCTGACATAGGCCTGTGCATCGGTAAAGGTTGGCTGGTAATTACCATCTGTCTGCAGGCCTTGTAAAATGTATTGTCCGTTTTTATGGCGAACGCCCAAAAGGTAAGAAACTCGCTTATTTTCAGAGGCAGACTCTAAATGTACAGAACCTCCTGTTAAGCCACCTGTAACTGATGCGGCAAATGTTTTTGGCTGCTTGTACTGTATGTTCAGTACAGACGAAAGTTTATCGCCATACTTGGGTTGCCAGCCGCCAGAAGAAAATGAGATGTTCTCTACCAGGTCTGGGTTCACAAACGATAGCCCCTCTTGTTGCGCAGCAGAGATCAGGAATGGCCGGTAGATTTCGATGTTATTGACGTAGACGAGGTTTTCATCGTAATTGCCCCCTCGAACGGAGTAGGTGCTGGAAAGCTCGTTATTGCTGCTAACGCCAGGTAGCGTGACTAATATTTTATTGAAGTCCCCGTAAGCTGACGGCAGGTTGCGTATATCGCGTGGATCAAGTTCGGTTACACTTACCTGCTCGCGTGTATCCTCTTCTTTTTTGCCTCTTACATCAACTGTTTGCAGCTGTTGCGGATCAGCTTCAAGTATAAGCTCCACAGTACGGGACTCTCCAGCATGGAGCGTAAACGTTTGCTGCAGCTCTTTATAGCCTAAGTAGCGCACAACCAGAACAACAGGCCGTTGCGAAGGCAACTGAAGTATAAACTCACCTAAGCGGTTGGTTTGGGTTCCTATAGCTGCTCCCTGCAAGCCTACGGTTGCCTGCTCCAGTGGCTCACGCTGCTGGTTTAGCACTCTTCCAAGTACTGTCGCCTGTTGTGCTGAAACACCTAACGGCAAGAGTATACATAACCATACCGAGAGATACTTCAGCATCAGGCTCTATAATTTATGAAATAGATTTTAAGTCAGCAATTGTCTGAATAGGATCAGCAGCAGAAAACACAAAACTACCGGCAACTAATACGTCAGCACCCTTTTCTAGTAATGCCTGCGCATTCTGCTGGTTCACACCCCCATCAATTTCTATCAGGGCCTGTGAGTTCTGCTGAATGATCAGGTTTTTCAAGGCCTCTGTCTTGCGATAGGTATTTTGAATAAATTTCTGCCCTCCAAAACCTGGGTTTACAGACATCAGGCATACCATATCTGCATCAGCAATAACATCCTCTAACAAATTTACAGAAGTATGTGGGTTAAGAGCGATACCAGCCTTGGCTCCTGTTGCTTTTATTTGCTGTAGCGTGCGGTGCAAATGCGTGCAGGCTTCGAAATGTACCGTAATTGTGTCCGCGCCAGCAGCTCTAAACTGTTCAATGTATAGCTCTGGCTCTACAATCATCAGGTGTACATCCATTGGCTTCTGTGCATGGCGCTTTATAGCTTCCATAACAGGAAAACCAAATGAAATATTCGGCACAAAACGTCCGTCCATAATGTCGATGTGCAGCCAGTCTGCCTGGCTTTTGTTGAGCATTTCTACCTCCGATTGCAGGTTGGCAAAGTCAGAAGCAAGTACAGATGGGGCAATGATAGGTTTCATACCTGCAAAGGTAATTTTTTAATTATGAAATAGGAATGATGCTTTCAGAATGCAACGGATATTAATTAAAAATCCAGGCAACATAGCCTATCTTAGCCACTTAAGCTAATTCTACTGCACCTCTACACTGTCTTTAAAAAACTTGTTGTACTGCGCTTCCTCTTCCTGTTGCTCTAGTTGGCGCTGGTGCGCATTGTGCTTTTGCAGCTGCCGTATCTGTTTCCCCTCATTAGAAAACATGTTATAAAGTGCACCTATCGGTCCACTTACGCTTGGGGTGGGCAAAGTGGGTTCTGGCTCTGGTAAGGGAATGTATGCCGGGTTTTTAACATTGCTGGGATTTGCATAGGGCCTGTTTTTTAAGTCCCGGAGAGACGGCAGGGCTATTACTTCCACCTCCTTCAGTAGAACAGCATCTACTTCAAGTATAACTTTAAGCTTCTGTGAAGTAGTTACAGATAAATCAGCGTTTATAATTTTGGGTGCGTAGCCAAGAGCCCGAATCAAAATAGAATCCTGATCAGCAGCCTGTATCAGAAACATACCCTTTTCATCTGATATTGTAGCTTTTTGTCTTTTGATGTTGATGACAGATGCACCAGACACAGGGGTGTTAGTTTCAGATTGTACTACTGTGCCAACTACCCATCCATTAATTTGAGCAACAACGGAGGTACAAGGCAGAAGGAGCAACAGCCAAAAAATGATGTAGGAAGAATGTTTCAGAAGGATATTGGGTTTGTTTACCAGTTATACTTGAAGGATTCCTATAACCAGCTTTACGTTGCATGCCATACTTATTTATAAGTATAAATTCACAAGCAAAACTAGCTCTTTTAATGATAAGTGGGTAAAGGTCTATACTTATAGTTTAACAAAGCGCAAAGTGTTTACCCGGCTTCCGGACCGGATACGGCACAAGTATAAACCTTTCTGAAGCTTATGCGGCTGTAGTCCTAATAGCTGTTCCGGCTGTGCCTGCGCAATAAGTTGGCTATAGATTATCTTTCCAGTTGCATCTAACACCTGCACCTCTACTTGTTGCTGAAGCCAGGCTTGCCCTAAAGTAAGGCGCACAGGATCTCGGCTCACAGGATTGGAAATAAAAGCTTTAGCCTGCAGAGACACTCCTGGAATAGACGTAACTGTGTGGGAATAAACGGGGATACCATAGCCTATACTGTTATTTGGCCTACTTGCATTACTGCCAAGCTGTCGCAACAGCTTGATGATATCCATATTAGATTTCGTCCTGTTTGACTGCCACAAAACAGTGGAAAATCCAGCCATGATGGGTCCGGCAAAAGAAGTGCCATTGCCTTGCACAAGTCCACCACTAGCATTCAACACATAAGCTCTAAGCCCAAGCGCAACCACATCTGGCTTTATCTGCCCATCCGCAGTTGGGCCAAAAGAACTAAAAGAGGCCTTCACGCCTAATGAATCAACTGCTCCTACAGTAAGTACAGAGTCAGCATCCGCTGGCGCTCCAATATACTGCCATGCTTTATCGCCATCGTTACCGGCGCTTACAACGACCAACATGCCCGTAGCTGCGGCATAATCAGCAGCCCTGGTCACCAAAGCTGTATTACCATCTAAATCATCGTAAGTATAACTTACAGATGGCGCCTGAAATGAAGTATAACCAAGAGAGGAGTTGATAACATCTGCTCCGGCACTATCGGCATATTCGGCTGCTAACAGCCAGTTGATCTCTTCAATGTGATGCTCTGAGGCTGCATCTTCGGTGCGCAGCAACAGGTAATTGGCTCCATACGCTGTACCTATTATGTTGCCGGGGGCATAAGCAGCCATGGTAGACAGCACAGAAGTGCCATGAGCGTTAGCTAAAAACACATTTTCTTGTTTTGTCACAAAGTCAAAGGTGCCCTTTAGCTGCTCATTCTGAAACAGATGCGAGAAAGCAGGAATAGAATCAACACCAGGAAAACCGGTATCTAGAACCGCAATAGTCATACCTTCACCGATAAATCCTGCAGCATGTAGTTCATCAGCGCCCAACATATCTGCCTGATGAAACGCCAAACCATAATCTTCGCTCACCAATGTAGAAGAGATTGCAACAGCAGGTACAGTTTCTAATTTACGATCTAATGCTTTTCGTTGTGGTGATACCGGAAGAGTTGTTCGGTTAAGGGTGCGGTAGCTCTTCACATAAGGCAGTGTCAGCAGCTCCTGAAGATTAGCCTCAGAGCATTGCACTACTGCTGCATTAAACCAACGTGAAGTATACCATACTGTAGCTCCAGCATCCTTCAAACCTGCTACATAGGCAGGGTTAACAGGAAGGTCTCTGGTGGTAAGAGAAATGTTTTGCCGGACTCTGCGCTGCAGGGCTTTCGGAGATAAAAACGCTAAGGGGTTGGCAAGGGAGTATGGGGAATCCTGCTTATTAGTGAAGTAAATCAAGCGCTTCTGCTGCTCTACTTCTGAAGGCTGTTGTGCAAGCGTAGGCAAACACAGAATCAAACAGATGTAGAGCAGCAGTGGACGCATGTTATCTTTTTCCGTAAGTGACTAACTCTTCGTGGCGCTCTGTTCCAAACAATTTAAAGTCTTCGCCAAAGTTGCAATCTACAGACTGCGTTTCGTTACAATAGACTACCTTATTGTATAGCCGGTATATCCGCCCTACACCTTCTGCATAAACTTCTTTCCTATCGTTGAGCTGCACCAGGTTATTTGTTGGGTTGCCTTGAATAACAGTAGCCGTTTTATCAAACACCTGGCCTCTAACGGTATAACTCTCACCAACGTTAGTATAGGTATAAGGCTCTTTCTCATCTACATTGATGACATTGTTGTTAAACGCATCACCTGCCCACGTCTTATTTTCCTTTACTGGAAAAACCAGTTTGACAAACGTTGTATTGTTTTGGGTAAGTAGAACACTACCATTCGATTTCAAAACTGTCATCACAGAGTCTTCTACCCACGGTTTGGTATCATCTGCACGAACAGCACGAACTATTTTGTAGTTTAACGTATTTGATTGGTCGTAAAAAGAGGTGTCAACCAGCTCTCTGATTTGAAAACGACTTGTATCGCCAACATTGCTCCTGAATTTGATATCAGTTACATTGTATACACGGTAATCACCGATTTCAAGAGGATAGTAGTCATACCCCATTGCCTTTGGATCCGGCTCTACAAAGGTTTCTTCGCAGGCAGTAATCACACCAGTTAGCATGGCCAGAAGCAAAAGCGTCTTTTTCATTATTGTAACACGTCAAGTTTGTACGCCATGTTATAGTTGGTTTCTATCCAGCCACCACCTACTACGTCGTCACCTTCATAAAATACGGCTGCCTGTCCAGGGGCAATGGCATGTACACCGCTCAGGAAGTGTACTTTCATTTTATCGCCTTCCTGTTCAATAATGGCTTCAGTGCCTGAATCATTATACCGCACTTTTGTAACTGTAGGAATCGGCTGCCCGATCAGATTTTCATATTTAGAAAGATTAAGCTTACCGACAGTCATAGCATTTTTAGAAAGCTCTTCATAATTGCCAAGCACCACGCGGTTCATATCTTTCTCTATTCTGGTTACATACGCCGGAAAACCTAAAGCAATACCTAAGCCTTTGCGCTGGCCTATCGTATAAAAAGGATATCCCTCATGCTTGCCTACTACTGTACCATCTTCAAGAACAAACTCCCCGCCTGCCACGCTTTCTTCCAATCCTTCTACACGGCGCTTCAGGAAACCTCGGTAATCATTATCCGGAATAAAGCAGATTTCATAAGACTCGGGCTTGTTTACAAGTTCTGTAAAGCCACGGTCCAAAGCCATTTGTCGTATCTCAGTTTTGTGCAGCTTGCCCAACGGAAACATTGTGCGGCTTAGGCTCTCTTGAGAAATACCCCACAAAGCATAAGACTGATCCTTGTTTTCATCTAATCCTTTCGAAATCACGTAGCGTCCGTTCTCTTCACGAAGGTTAGCATAGTGACCTGTGGCAATGAAATCACATCCTAGCTGGTCAGCACGACGAAGTAAGGCATCCCACTTTATATGCGTGTTGCAAAGCACACATGGGTTTGGCGTACGGCCAGCCAGGTACTCATCTGTAAAGTGGTTTATAACAAAATCCCCAAACTCATCGCGGATATCAATAATATAATGCGGAAAACCCAACTGTACAGCAATGTTGCGGGCATCGTTGATAGAGTCAAGGCTACAGCAGCCAGTCTCTTTTTTACTGGCGCCACTAGAAGCATAATCCCATGTTTTCATGGTCATCCCTACTACCTCGTAACCTTGCTCATGCAGCAGCACGGCCGCCACCGAACTGTCGATGCCGCCGCTCATGGCTACCAAAACCCTTCCTTTCGTACTCATTATATATAAAGGTGTATGTCTATTTAGAAAAATTCA